>CAKQMM010000255.1 GCA_934254755.1 uncultured Clostridia bacterium | reverse complement strand
TGCGTTCGGGCGGGGCGGAACAATAAAAACTCCCCACCCCAAAAGGAACTATATGAGTAAAAAAACGGTGGTCGTCGGGATGAGCGGCGGGGTGGACAGCTCCGTAGCCGCTCTCCTATTAAAACAACAGGGTTATAACGTTATCGGCTTGTTTATGAAGAATTGGGAAGAGTCGGACGAAAGCGGCGCATGCACCGCCGAAACGGACTACGGCGACGTGAGGCGCGTCGCTAACCTTCTCGACATTCCTTATTACACCGTCAATTTTTCCAAAGAGTATATGGACAGGGTTTTTAAATACTTCCTTGCGGAATACGAAAAGGGCAGGACCCCTAACCCCGACGTGCTTTGCAACCGCGAGATAAAATTCGGTCCGTTTAAAGACTACGCCGTTAAACTCGGCGCGGACTATATCGCCACGGGGCATTATTGCGGAATAAAGCACGAAAACGGCGTTCATTATTTAATGAAAGCGAAAGACCAAAACAAGGACCAGACCTATTTTTTAAATCAGGTCTCGCAAAGTCAGCTTGAAAACGTGCTGTTCCCGTTGCAGGACTTGTTAAAACCCGAAGTCAGACGTATCGCCGAAGAAAACGGGCTTGCCACCGCCGAAAAAAAGGACAGCACCGGCATCTGCTTTATCGGCGAGCGCAACTTCCGCAAATTCCTTATGCAGTACATTCCCGCAAAAGAGGGTCTTATAAAGACGTACGACGGCAGAACGCTCGGCAAGCACTACGGGCTTATGTATTACACGATAGGTCAGCGCAAGGGGCTCGATATCGGCGGGCAGAAAGGCGACGACGGGCGTTGGTTCGTCATTGAAAAAGATTTAAAGAACAATATCTTGTACGTCGCCCACGGCGAAGAAGACAAACTTTTCAGCCGCGCGCTTATTATGAACGCTTGCAACTTTATGCCAGGCACGCCCGATAAAAAGGTTTTCGAGTGCACCGCGAAGTTCCGCTACCGTCAGCCCGAGCAAAAAGTCCTCGTCAATATTCGCGATAACGATATTTTGGTTGAGTTCGACGAACGCCAGCGCGCCGTCACCGAAGGTCAGTACGCCGTCTTTTATCTTGGCGATTGCTGTTTAGGCGGCGGAGTTATCGAAAAAGCGATTTTTTAGGTAGTCGTCGCAATTAGTTATGTCGTGATTTTTTGCCGTTTCAAATCGGTTTATGCTGCGTTAAACACCGCTTACCGTACGGCAAGTACGGTTTCGGGTGTTTGCCTTGCCTAAACGCGATTTTAATTCGGCAAAAATTCTACTCATAACTGATTGCTCCTCCTCGTCGCTGCGGGGAAATAAGTTTTGCGTTATGCGGCGTTAGTTGCCGCTTGCGGTACAAAAAGTACAGCGGCGGGCAACTGCCTTGCCTAAAACGGTGTTAATTCTCAAAACCGCTAACTCATAACTGATTGCTCCTCCTCGTCGTCGCAATTTGTCATATTGAGCGAAGCGAAATATCTCGCGGAAGCGAACGCAAAGTTAAATGCGGGCGCCGTTTGTCGCAACCTGCAAACTTAACGTAGGGCAGGGGCTCGCTCCTGCCGCTGTCGGTAGTAAATTATCCATCGTTAGCTAAAATTCGCCTGTTTCTCTCGTTTTTTTAACGGCAGTAGTTAAAAATTGTGCGTTTCGGGGGAGAAAAACACAACATATTGTGGGGTAAAAATTTTTTAAAAAAAATCGCGAAAAATGTTTGACAAATTCCATAAAATGTAGTTTAATAGGTAGGCACTCTTCGAGAGGGGCTTAACAGAGTCTTAACGGAGTCTGCGGCATATTCTTTAAAGCCGATAAAACGGTCAGCAAAATTTAAAAGAAATAAGTTGAAAAAAACTTAAAAAACTTTTAAAAAACAGTTGACACGGTAATAAAGATGTGTTATTATGTATAGGCTGTCAACAAAGAACAGCACTCGAAGAACTGTCGTTCTTCATTAAGTAGATTAAAAACTGAATAGAAGGAAACGATATAGTTACAAGATATTTTGTAATAAACGATTTCTGTTAATTTTTATTGAGTATATTAAATATGTACCAAAAACAGTCAGCAAAAAACGAACAATTTTTAAATCGTTAGAGCAGTTGGGCGAAAGCCCGGCTTTAAGAAATTAAACTCAAGGGTTTGATTCTGGCTCAGGACGAACGCTGGCGGCGTGCTTAACACATGCAAGTCGAACGAGGTGTAGCAATACACCGAGTGGCGGACGGGTGAGTAACGCGTGAGCAACCTGCCCATATCTGGGGAATAACACAGAGAAATTTGTGCTAATACCGCATATTATCATTAGACGGCATCGTCTTTTGATGAAAGATTTATCGGATATGGATGGGCTCGCGTCCCATTAGATAGTTGGTGAGGTAACGGCCCAC
>CAKQMM010000254.1 GCA_934254755.1 uncultured Clostridia bacterium | reverse complement strand
GCTTTAAAAGCCCGTCGAGAGTTCCTTCGACGATGTCTTTTTCTTCTATATAATAAGTCGTGCCGGTGTTCACGTAAATAAAAACAGCCGTCTTGCGCTTTTCAACTTTGGTTACGTACTTATACATAAGGGTTGAATTAGTTACCGTTTCACCTTTTTTAATGGTAATTTCGGCACGCTTTTCTTTAAAGATATAGTCTATCGCCATATCTTGCGTATCTGTAGACGTTTCTTCTTTTTTAGCCTGTTTTCTGTTTTTAACCGCGCTTACTATCGGCAAAGCCGCCGCCGCGAACATAGTCGCGCCTAAAATTATTTCAAGCATTTTAGAGCCGCGTATGCCCGTAACTAGGTTATAAACGCCGAAGGCTATCATCGCCGCCGCAAGCGCGAACGACGCTATAAGCGACTTACCCGTGCTCGACTTAGATAAGTCGTTTAACTTTTCTTTTGAATAAAAACTTTGAACTTTAACCATGTTTTCTCCCGTTATAACTTTTCAATCAACGCGGCAACCGTATCTATATATACTTTTGCCGCCGATTTAACTCTTCGCGTAAATTCTTCCGCGCCGCCTTCGCCGTCGCTTACCGCCTTTATGATGAGCACCGGCACGCCCGCTCCGCTCGCCGTCAGAAAGACCGCCGCGCACTCCATATCGCAAACGCTCGCGCCGAATTTCTGATATAATTCCGCTTTGATTTTCGGGTCGGCGACGAACTTATCCGCCGACGCGCAAGTAACTTTTTTAATCGGCGCGACGGATAGCGCAAGTTTAATTAAATTTTCGTCCGTTCTCATAACGGGCGAATCGAACCCCGGGTACTGCCCGACGGGCACGCCGTCTATCGAGGACAAGTCGAAGTCGTAATGAACGACGGAATCGACTAAAACCGCGTCGGAAACGGCGACAGATTTTACTAAACTTCCGCACACGCCGAAGTTTAAAATAACTTCAACCCCGTATTTTACGATAAGCGTTTGCGCGGCGGCGGCGGCGTAAATTTCGCCTATTCCGCTGCGCACCAAGTAAACGCTTTTATCTTTTATTTTGAACGAATAAATTTTGAACGCGCCGACGGTTTCGGTCGTTATATCGCTCGCTTGTTTTTCAAGAAACGGCGCGACTTCTTTATCCATCGCGACGCACATTCCTATTTTAGTTATTTGCATATTACCTTTTGTGGTTATAACTACGCCTGAGCCGCTCTTATAAACTTTTTTGTAACCGAGAACAGCCGTTTTGCGTACTATAACTTATGAAAGTTTTTATTTATGATAACGGGCTTAACCTCGTAAACTACGTAAACGCCGTGAAACGCGCGGGAGCAAGCGTTATTTTAAGCAAAAACACCGCCTTATCCCGCCATGCCGACGCGCTCGTTTTAAGCGGCGGCAAAAACGTGAACCCTCACCTTTACGGAGTAAACGCTAAACGCCTCGTGAACGTAGACACCGCGACCGACGTTGCGGAATTACACCTTATAGAGAGTTTTTTAAACGCCCGCAAAAAAATTATAGGCGTGTGTAAAGGACTACAGATTTTGAACGTTTATTTCGGCGGAACGCTTAAATTTATAAGCGGTCACTCTCAAAATAACGGAAACGATTCCTTTCACGATATAAAAACCGTTAAAAACACCTTTTTGCGGGAAATTTACGGCGAGAAAAAGTGCGTAAACTCCGCCCACGTTATGGCTATTGACAAACTAAGCCCCGTTTTGTCCGTTTCGGCTGCTTCCGCCGACGGAGTTATTGAGGGTGCTTACAATAAAAAACTTAACGTTTACGCCGTGCAGTTTCACCCCGAAAGGCTTTTCCGCCCCGCCCGCGACCGTTTTTACGATTACGTGCTGAATGTTTAATATTAGTGGTTAGTGGATAGGTGGATAGTGAATAGTGGGAGTCGGCTCCCTTATGTTATGATTGGCATAGGAGGAACAATTAGTTATGAGTTAGCGGTTTTGGGAATTAGTGCCGTTTTAGGCAAGGCAAACGCCCGAAATTGTACTTGCCGTACTATGAGTGGCGTTTAACGCCGCATAAAGCGGCAATAAACCCAAACCCGCAACGACGTAACCAATTGTGACGACTTACTTAATCTGTCATCATTTTTATCCACGCGGGGACTTTTAAAACGAATTCTTTGTTGTTCGCCGTCTTTTTAAGCATATCGAGGAGGGTTTCGGAAGCCTCGTCGTTCCTGTTTAAAAACCTGCGAATCATATAAGCGCAATCGAGTTCGTTCTTCGTTAAAAGCAATTCGTCGCGGCGGGTGCCGGAACGATATAAATCTATCGCTGGGAAAATTCTTTTTTCGGATAGTTCTCGCGAAAGAATTATTTCCATATTGCCCGTGCCCTTAAATTCTTCGTAAATAACGTCGTCCATTTTAGAGC
>CAKQMM010000253.1 GCA_934254755.1 uncultured Clostridia bacterium | reverse complement strand
AAATATAGTGGTGGGCGTTCGACCAGTCGCGCTTATCAATCGCCCGCATAAGCTCTTGCTCTACCTTTAAAGGTGTGTCGCCCGCCGCTAAGCCGATGCGGCGCGAAACGCGGAAAACGTGGGTGTCGACCGCTATCGCGTCGCCGTTAAAGGCAACCGCCGTCATAACGTCCGCCGTTTTTCTGCCCACCCCGTTTAAACTCAATAAATCGTTAAAATCGCGCGGGACCACGCCGCCGAATTTTTCAATTAAAGATTCAGAAGTCTTTAAAATATTTTCCGCTTTCGCATTATAAAGCCCGCACGGGCGGATAAACCCGATGAGCTCGTCTTTAGTAAGCGTAAGCATCGTTTTAGGGGTGTTGTGCTCCTTAAAAAGTTCGCGCGTGACTATGTTCACCCGCTCGTCGGTACACTGCGCGCTTAAAATTACGGCGACCAAAAGTTCGTAGTCGCTTGAAAATTTGAGCGCGGGGCGCGCCCCGAAGTATACTTTTTTAAGCCTTTCTATAACCTCGGCTTTAGTCTTTTTGTCCATAAAAAAATACGCTTATTCAAAAACAAGCATATTTTAGCATAAATTCATAAAAATAACAACCGATTTTAAAAGCCGCCGAATTAAAAGGCGGCTTTAAGGTTTAACCGAGTTTCAAGGTCGGCTCGACTATTGCTAATTAAGCCTTACGGTCGTGGTTCTTACGCCGTTTTTTTCGACCGAATAAAAGCCGTAAAACGAACGGAAGTCATACTCTCTTAAAATTTTTACGGCAACGCCGAACGCGTTCGGCGGGAATTTAACCGACAGCCCGCACCCCAGGTGCGCTTCTTTCGGGGTGGAAGCAATATCCGCCGCCGCGCCGAAATTAAGCAATAAATCTCTGAACGCAAAAACTTCCGTTTTCGACTTGAAAACGGCAATATACGTTTTCATATTCTTCTCCTTTCAGCCGTCCGAATTACCCCGCCGAAAACAGCGCCCGATTAAGGCGCGGAAAAGCGACGGTAAGGTTCTAAAAATCAAACGCGGCTCAGTATATATATATTATAATTTCGGCGGTTTTGTTACGGTTACTTATGCTTAGCCGCAAAACGGATAAAGGGGGAGTTATGATATATTTCGATAACGCCGCAACGGGCGGATATAAACCTTACGGGGTGACGGAAACGGCGATAAACGTCATTAAATATTTGAACGCAAACCCCGGGCGCAGCGGACACAGGCTCTCGCGCACGGCGGCAGATCTGGTGTACTCGTCCCGCAAAACTTTGGCGGAGTTTTTTAACGCAAAATCTCCCGCCGACGTTATTTTCACCAAAAACTGCACCGAGGGGTTAAATATAGCGATTCACGGCACCGTAAAAAAGGGCATGCGGGCTATAACGACGGTTTTCGAGCACAACAGCGTTTTGCGCCCACTTTTTACCCTCAAAGAAAAGGGTCTTATAGACGTAACCGTCGTTTCCCCCGAAAACGGCTGTTATATAACCGCAAACGACGTTAAAAAAGCGTTTGACGAAAGCGTGTATATGGTCGCGGTGACGGGCGCAAGCAACGTTACGGGCGCGGTGAACGACATAAGCGGCATAGGCGAATTTTTGCGGGATAAAAACGCGTTATATCTCGTTGACGGGGCGCAGGCGGCCGGGCATATACAGATAGACGTTCAAAAATCAAATATAAACCTGCTTGCCGTCGCGGGGCATAAGGGAATGATGGGCATTGCGGGGTCGGGCGCGCTTATAATAACCGGCGCGGAAGTTTCACCCCTTATGCAAGGGGGAACGGGCACGGAAAGTTTTAACCCCCTGCAACCCGACTGTTACCCCGAAAGGTTAGAGGCTGGCACCCTTAACCTGCCCGCGATATGCTCGCTCGAAGAAGGGGCAAGATATTTAATGAATAACCTTGACTACGCTAAAAAGTGCCTTTTAGAAGCGACGGCGTATTTGATTACGAAACTTGAAAAAAACGGCGGCGTAAAAATTTACTCTCGGCCGAACGCCGCGGGGATAGTCGCCTTTTCGTGCGCGGGGATATCGAGCACCGATTTAGCCGAAATTTTGTCCGAAAACTATGATATCGCCGTGCGCGGCGGCTTCCACTGCGCCCCGCTTTGCCATAAGTTTTTGAAAACGGACGAAGACGGCTTGGTGCGCGTTTCGCTCGCGATAAACAACACCCGCCGCGAAATAAACGAGTTCGTTTCCGCAATGGATAAAATAGTAGGTAGTGATTAGCGGATAGTGAGTAGTAATTAGTGGTTAGTAGTTAGAATACGATAACCCTTGCCCCACTTGTTAAAGGGGGGACAGCCGACACAATTTTGTGGCGGCGGGGGGGGATTGGCTTGTTTAATAAAAAATTAGCCGAATTTTAGCGGCGGGAGCGAGCTGTACAGTGTAATA
>CAKQMM010000252.1 GCA_934254755.1 uncultured Clostridia bacterium | reverse complement strand
ACCCGTAAGCCCCGGGCGCACTTCGTTAGCATGATATTTATCCCGCTCTTTTATAACCAGCGAGTCGCACCCCTTGTCGATAAGCGGACGGGGGCCGACAACGCTCATTTGCCCGATTAAAATGTTTATGAGTTGCGGAAGCTCGTCTATACTCGTTTTACGGATAAATTTGCCTACGCGCGTTATGTGCGCGTCCGCGTTTTTTAATTCGTGCGTGGAAGAATTGGGGTCGGTATCTATACGCATTGAACGGAATTTTAAAATTTTAAATACTTTTTTGTTTTTGCCGACTCTTTCTTGCCTGAAAAACACAGGACCTTTACTGCCTATTTTTATCGCTATTGCCGTGATTAAAAAAAGCGGGCTGAGCAGAATGAGAGCCAAAAACGACGATACAACGTCAAATATTCTTTTTATCGCACTATATATCGGCTTTTTCTTCATCATTGCACTCTTTTAAATTTATCTTTTACGCCGCACGCTTTAAGCGTGCGGCGCGGTTTTATAACAGAAAACCGCGGCAAATTTGCCGTTCGACTAATTTAGATTAATTTTTATCGGTAGTTCGGCGTAAACGCTAATTAGCACAAACTACTTGATTTTTTAACTTATTTATCATAAAGCAGTATATCACAGTGAAAAAAATTTGTAAATATCATTTAATCAAAAATACGCAAATTTACAAAAAAATCGCATAACGGTGTTTATTTTAGTAATATTTTTTGCATTTTATGTCCAAATTTTGCCAAAATAAAGAAAACGCGCTATTAAAGCGCGTTTCTTAAAACTATGTTATTATGTGCTTAACTAAATTTGCTATTCGACGACGAGGAGGAACGTTACGCTATGAGTTAGATTTTTTAAGATAAAAAAACGGTTTAAACAAGGCAAACGCCCGAAATCGTACTTGTCGTACGATGAGTGGCGTTTAACAAAGTATAAACCGAATTTTTTACATAAAAAATCAATGATATAGCGTAATGAGACGACTATCTCTGAACCCTGCCCGAAGCGTTTCCACCCGCCAAAGCCTCGACCTCTTTAACCGAAACCATGTTATAGTCGCCTTCGATGGTATGCTTCAAGCAACTTGCGGCAACGGCGAATTCAATCGTTTTTTGCGCGTCAAACCCGTTTAACAAGCTGTAAATAAGTCCGCCGCCGAAACTGTCGCCCCCGCCGACCCTGTCAACGATGTGCATAGAGTATTTTTTAGAAAAATAGGCGTTTTTATCCGTATAAAGCATGCCCGACCAGTTGTTGTCGTTTGCGGATAAACTTTCGCGCAAAGTTACGGCAACGCCTTTAAGGTTGAACTTTTCGGTAAGTTTTTCGGCAACGCTGATATAACCTTCGCGGCTTAATTTGCCGGTGTTTATATCGGTGTCGGCGGCTTCGATGCCGAAAACGTCTTTCGCGTCTTCTTCGTTAGCGATTAAGTAGTCCACGTACTCGCAAATTTCGCCCATGACTTTGCCGGCCTTCTCTTTGCTCCAAAGTTTTTTGCGGTAGTTTAAGTCGCACGAAACGGTAAGCCCCGCTTTTTTAGCCGCTTTGACAGCTTCAAGGGTTATTGCGGCGCACGCGTCCGAAAGCGCGGGGGTGATGCCCGTAAAGTGGAACCAGTTTGCGTTTTTAAAGATTTTGGACCATTTAAAGTCAGACTTTTTAGCGGTAGCTATAGAAGAACCCGCCCTGTCGTAAATAACCTTGCTGGGGCGTTGCGACGCGCCCTTTTCGCAGTAGTAAATGCCTACCCTGTCGCCGCCGCGAACGATTTCGGCCGTGTTGACGCCGAATTTTCTTAAACTGTTGACCGCCGCCTGACCTATTTCGTGTTCGGGGAGTTTGGTGACGAAAGCCGCGTCTAACCCGTAATTTGCAAGCGAAACGGCAACGTTTGCTTCCGCGCCGCCGAAAGTCGCTTCTAAGTTATCCGACTGCACGAATCTTAAATACCCGTTGGGGGCAAGCCTTAACATCAATTCACCGAAAGTTACTACTTTCATGTTTCTCCTTTTTGCTCGCATAGCGGGCAGTTTTGCTGTTTTTATATAACAATTATATAATTAAGGCGCGGTTTAGTCAACGGTAGCGCAAAATTACGCGTAAATATTTATAAATTAAAGCGCAAAAGTAAAAATAATGCTAAATTTACGGGAAAAAGACGGACATTTATAACTTATCATATTGAGCGCAAGCGAAATATCTCGCAAAAACAAAAACGAACTTAAATGCGGACAACCTTTATTTAAACCCGCAAACTTAACGTAGGGAAGGGGCTTGCTCCTTCCGTTTTTGTATTGTAAATTTATTCCGTCACCCTAAGCTTATCGATGCCGAGTGCCGCATTTCATACATAATGCGCCTAACGGCTAGATGTTTCGACTGCGCTTACGCTCCGCTCAAC
>CAKQMM010000251.1 GCA_934254755.1 uncultured Clostridia bacterium | reverse complement strand
ATTATAAGCTAAAAATATAAAAAGTCAACGCTTAGAATAAAAAAATAATTGTGATTTACTTTTTTAATACTCCATAGTCGCGGCTACATGCTGACCGATAACACGCTTGCAATGAAATAAAAAACTTAAAACTCTTGAAAAAACATTAAGGTAAGTTTATAATATAAGAGCGAAAGGAAGTTTTGGTAATGATAGATATCAGCAAGTTGTGTGAAGAAGATTTACAATTTTATAATGATTTTAAGCAAATTTTTTCTAATGGCGACGAATCGGGTTTTATACGTGACGGTATAGACTATTCCGTTGATTATAAAGACGGCAAAATTTGGGTGTTTGAAGATAAAATCGGCGGTCAAGATTATTATTTCAACTCGCCCGAAGATTTTTTCGACACGTTTTTAGATGACGAAAAAGACTTTTTGCAAAAATTAAATAGCCACAAATAAAAATCACACAAAAAAGCAAGTGGCCACACGGTTTTGTTCCGTCAACATTGCGAATGATTCGCACTTGCCACTTGCTGAATTTTAACCTATAGGCTACAATATTTAACAAGTAGCGAACGCAAATTTAATTGCAATGATGCCCGCTTGCTAAATTTGTAACCAATCGGTTACGATATAAGTATATGCGGTATAATTGAAAAAGTCAACGCATTAAACAAAAAATAGCAAAAAATAAGATTATAAACATATATATGAGGCTTGAAAAGGAATAAGCAGTGTTTACCGTTGAATAAAAAAGAACAAGCCGAATTTAATAAAGCAAAAAGGAAAAGAAAAGTATGGAAACCTTGATAGATTATTTTAAAGAACAAATTGAAAACAATATGGAATTGTATTTTTTCTATAACGGCATAAATTATCATTTAGATTATGACGAACATAATGACGATAGTTGTTATGTTTTTGATGATGATACGGGTGCTATTTACTACGACGGTAAAATATGCGATATTTTAGATAATTTTATTATCGACGGCAAAACTTTTCGCGAATTGCTTTTATCTGAAGCAATTGAAATAACAATTTAATTTTAAAAAAGGGCGGCAACGCCGTTTTTTGTGAGATTTAAAATCGGTCGGCGTAAATTTACGCCGACCGATTTTTATGTTAAGTTTAATTTTAGTGGGTTAAGAAGAACATTGCAAGGAAAAGCGCGGTTATTATCCAGGTGCCTACCTTAATTTCTTTAACGTTGCCGGAGCAAAGTTTAATTACCACGTAAGATATAAGACCGAACGCGATTCCGTAAGAAATGTTGTAAGTGAAGGGCATCATCGCAACGGTTAAGAACGCGGGAACTGCGACGGAAACGTCTGACCAGTCGATATCTTTTACGCTGCCCATCATAAGCACGCCGACGTATATAAGCGCGGCGCCGTAAGCGTACGCGGGGATAAGTTTAGCAATCGGCGCAAGGAACAGAGCGATTAAGAACATGCCCGCCGTCACAAGCGAAGTTACGCCCGTTTTGCCGCCTGCCGCAACGCCCGCGGAAGATTCGACGAAAGTCGTAACGGTGGAAGTGCCGAGTACCGCGCCGGTGCAGGTCGCAACCGCGTCCGCAAGCATAGCCTTGTCCATATTCGGAACTTCAAAAGTGCCGTCGTCTTTTTTAGTAAGAAGATTGCCGCCGCGGCACGCGCCGTAAAGGGTGCCCATCGTATCGAACATATCGACCATGCAGAAAGCCAAAGCGGTGGTTATAAACAAAATAATAAGTCCGCCGACGGAGTGACCGTCCGCATTAAGATAAGCCGAGAAGTTAAAGCCTTCGGTGAATACTTTGCCGAAAGTTTCTTTGCCGAACGCGACGAAAGGCTTAATGGGGTTAAGCGATAAAGTGTCCGCAAAGCCTTTATAAAAATCTTTAACGGTCAAGCCTAAAAGATAGTATAAAGCGGTGCCGCCGAGTATGCCCCACAAAATGGAGCCTTTAACTTTTTTGTGCGAAAGCACGGCTATTAAAAGAAGGGAGGCAACCGCCACGATAAGCGGCATGACGTTTGCCCAACCGGCTCCCCCTAAAAGGTTAAAGGAAGCAAGGGTAACGCCGGTAGAAGAACTGGGAACGACAACCCCCGAGTCCTGCAAACCCAAAAACGCGATAAATAAGCCTATGCCCGCGGGGATAGCCGCTTTAACCGCGGCGGGGATAGCTTCGAATATAATTTTACGAAGCCCCGTTGCCGTTAAAATTACGAAAAGCACGCCGTCCAAAAGAACGAACACAAGCGCGTTTGCGTAAGAAAAGCCGAGCGTAAAGCATACCGTGTAAACGAAGAATGCGTTAAGCCCCATGCCGGGCGCCTGCGCAAGCGGAAGGTTTGCAAGCAAGCCTATAAGCACGGTGCCTATAACCGCGGAAAGCGCGGTGGTTACGTACATTGCGTCAAACGAAACGCCGTCAAGCG
>CAKQMM010000250.1 GCA_934254755.1 uncultured Clostridia bacterium | reverse complement strand
ATACCGGTGATTTGCTTAGCTGATAATTTAGTTTTTGTTTCCATAATAGCCTCCGATCGAGTTCCTTTTTAGGATACCCGTTAGAAAAATAAAAAATACTAAGTAACGCTCCGACTATCGGATACGTTCTACGCTCATTTTACTACTCTCCGAAAAAAAACGCAACCGTTGTAACAAATTTTAACGCTTTTAAATATTATGTAGTGATAGAAATATCTATAAGGAGAAAAAAATAATGTTAAATTGTTTCGGCTTCAATAACGATAACTGTTGTTTGTACATACTCATAATTCTTTTACTTCTTTGCGTTTGCAAAAGCGGTTGCTTAAACGGCATAATAGACAAAATTTGCGGCTGCGGCGCGCTTTTGCCGATAGCCATACTGCTTCTTTGCTGCTGCAATAAAAAATCTTGCCCCAAACCCTTTGCGGGCGGCGGCTGCGGTTGTAAGTAACTAAACGAAAAACGGCGGAATTTCCGCCGTTTTTTACGTTTAAAATTTTACCCGAACTCAGCTTTTTACCCGCCGCGTTAAAACCCTAAATATTCCACGCCTTTAAGCAAAACGTCGTTTATAACTTCGTTTTTAAGCGAGTAAGTTATAATTTTTCCGCTCCGCTTATACTTAACCGCGCCTAAATCTCTAAGCAGCCTTAGCTGATGCGAAACGGTGGTCTGGTTTATGGAAAGCATTGCCGAAATATCGGTAACGCACATTTCGGATATCGCGAGCGCGGCGATTATTTTAAGCCGCGTGAGGTCCGAAAACATCGAGAAAAACCCCGTTAAGTCCTGCAACACGTCTTCGTCCGGAACGTAATCGTTCACTAAACTTTGCGCCCGCTTATTGAGCAACAATACGCTTTTATTCATTTATTTTACCCCTTAAATTTTCTACCGCTCTTAGCCGCGGTTACACTTATAATTTTAAAATTTATAGGCAAATATGTCAATACGTTCATATTACGTATTTAGTCGCATATTGTATTATTAACGAGAAATTTGTAAAAAAGGAGTTTTTATGAATAGCGCAAACCTTGCATTTTTCGCATTGTTGTTCCTTTTAAGCGCGAACGGCACGATATCTTCGACCCAAGCTCTTTTAATCGCCGCGCTTTTAACGACGGGAAGTTGCGTTTGCAACAATCAAAACAGCGGCGATATAAGTAACCTTAACAACCTGAACAATTTAGGGGGAACAATCTCGACGTAAAAACGCGCCGTTTTATTCGGCGCGTTCAAGTAATTTTAAATTTTCAGCTTTTTGACGTTTGCACCCACGACTGCGGCGGACATGCCGTCGCGCGAGTATAGGCGCATAGCCTCCTCAACGTCGCTTTTAGTGGCGGCTTTTATGGTTGCGAGCCTTTTATCGAAGTCGTAAAGTTCGTTCGTTAAAAGATAGTGCTTCGGGAACAAGTCGTTTTTCCTCGAAACTTGCTCTTCACCGAAAACGGTTGACGCGATAAGCCCCGTTTTAACCCGCTCGAACTCTTCGTCGCTTATCCCGTTTTCGTTCGCTTCTTTCAAAACGTTTAAAATCGCTTCGTACGCGCTTTCGTACTTATCTTTGTTTACGCCTGCGTAAATAACCGCCATACCCGCCTTTTTGTAGCGATAGGTGTAGGAATAAACGGAATACGCAAGCCCTAACTCTTCCCTCACTTTCTGGAACAACCTGCTGCTCATACCGCCGCCCAAAATACCCGAAGCAATTTCAGAGTAAACGCGCCTGTCGTCGGCGTACTTAGCGGAATTAAAGCCTAAACATATATGCACTTGTTCGATTTTTTTCGTCTTTTTAAGCGAACGGGCAAGGTTTTTGACGTTAAAGTTTTTATTCTCTTCCTTTTTGCCGTCCGGGAGAAGGGGTATAAGATATTTTTCGGTCAGATACTCGGCGCGCTCTAAGCTCACGTTGCCCGAAAAACACACGACTATATTGTCGGGAGTGTAGTGCTTTTGTTTATAACTTAAAACGTCGCTTTTAGTGAACTTCGACACGTTTTCGGCTGTGCCTAAAATGGCGTGTCCGTAGCCTTCGTTTCCGAAGAACGCTTCGTCCAAAAGCCCGGCGCAAACTTCGTCGGGCGAGTCGTTAGACATGTTTATTTCTTCGATTATAACGCCCTTTTCTTTCGCCGCTTCGTCGTCCGAATAAACGGAATTGAACACGAGGTCGGTCAAAATATCGAAAGAACGCTCTAAGTTTTCTTCGAGCGAATGAACGTAAAAATCGGTAACTTCGGTAGAGGTGTAGGCGTTGAAAGTAGTGCCCAGCTTTTCCATTTCGCTCGATATATCGAAAGCGGAAAACCTTTTGGTTCCTTTAAAATTCATGTGCTCGATATAGTGCGATATGCCGTAAATCTCTTTTTCTTCGCTTGACGAACCGACCCCCGCCATAATATTAGCAAAGCACGATTTCGCCCCGCCCTCGTTCACGAT
>CAKQMM010000249.1 GCA_934254755.1 uncultured Clostridia bacterium | reverse complement strand
TTTTTTGCTTCCTTCCCATAAAAATATGCACCTCCTAAAGTGTCTAACTTTTGGGGTGCATATCACAAAATGGCGGGGCTTTCTTTCTTATAAAAAAATAAAAACACGCTTAATGCGTGTTTTTTATTGGAGCGGATGACGGGAATTTGCCGATACCCCTAAAGGGGAGCCCCTCGGCAAGTTGCGCATATTTACCCCGTTCTTTTTATTTAACTTCTTCTGCGCAACCGTCCCCTGCGGGTCCTCACCCCTATTAAAAAAACACGCTTAATGCGTGTTTTTTATTGGAGCGGATGACGGGAATCGGACCCGCAACCACGGCTTGGGAAGCCGTTGTTTTACCACTGAACTACATCCGCATATTTAATTTATAATTATTTTACAGCAAAACGACGAAAATATCAAGCAAATACGACAGATTGACGCAAACAAATTTTCCCCCTTAAACACGCTTTTTGCTTATTATAGCGAATATATGCACCTTTTTTGCAAATAAATTTTCCGATATTTACAAATATGCGCATATATTGTACTATTTATTAAGATTATAAAGGAAGTTATTATGAGAGAAGTTTTTGATTTTGACAAAAATTGGCTATTCCATAAGGGCGATATAAACTACCCCGAACCGAAAAACAAAGGCGCAATGTATATCGGCGCAAAGACCGAAAGATATCATATCGGACCCGCAAGCCGTTTTTACTACGCAAACCCCGATAGTTTTGACTTAAACGTTGAATTTAAGCCTGAAAAATGGGAAAACGTAGACCTCCCGCACGACTACATAATTGGCGGTGAAATGAGCAAGGACAATAACAATGCGCTCGGCTTTTTTAAGTACGAAAACGCTTGGTACATCAAGAGATTTTCTCTTCAAAAAAGCGACGAGAACAAGCGCATTACTCTATTATTTGAAGGAATTGCCACGCATGCGACGGTTTATCTTAACGGGTGCTTGTTAAAGCATAATTTTTGCGGGTACACGACGATTGAAGTCGATATAACCGACTACGTTAAGTTTGACGAAGAAAACGTTTTGTCCGTTTACGTTCAAGCGACCGAACACGAAGGCTGGTGGTACGAAGGCGCGGGTATTTACCGCCACGTTAAACTAATAAAAACCGAACTTGTTTCAGTCGATTTATGGGGGCTTTACGTTCGCCCCGTTTTTGACGGCAAAAATTGGACGGTTAAAACCGAACTTACGCTAAGAAACGACTTTTACGTTCCGCAAAAAGCCGAAATAATAACCGAAATTACCGATTTAAACGGCAAAGCTCTCGCTAAAACGGCAACATGCGCCGATATTGCATTAAAAGATTTAACGACCGTTAAATACGATTTATCAGCCGAAAACCCGCGCCTTTGGAGCCCCGACGAGCCGAATTTATATTTAGCGACGGCGAAAGTTTACGTTGACGGCGAACTTTTCGACGAATACTCTTCCCGCTTCGGTTTCCGCTATTTTAAAGCCGACCCGGATAAAGGCTTTTTTATAAACGGCAAAAATTATAAAATCAAAGGGCTTTGCGGGCACGCGGACTTTGGTTTAACGGGGAAAGCCGTGAGCGACAATATTCACCGCTACAAAGTCCGTTTGATGAAAGAAATGGGGGCGAACGGCTACCGCTCCAGCCACTATCCGCAAGCGGAAGCCTTAATGGACGCGCTTGACGAAAACGGCTTTATCGTAATGGACGAAACGCGCTGGTTCGATTCGACCGTTGAAGGCTTAGAACAACTTAAAATGCTTGTTAAACGCGACAGAAACCGCCCGTCGGTGTTCTTTTGGTCGGTCGGCAACGAAGAGCCGCACCACGTAACCGAAGAAGGGCGCAGAATTTGCAAAACGATGATGGCTTTGGTTCGCAAACTCGACGATTCACGCCTCGTTCTGACCGCCGTAAGCTATCCGCCGAATAAAGCGACCGTTTACGACGAACTCGACGTCGTCGGCATAAATTACAACTGGGCGGCTTACGACGAAGTGCGCAGAAATTACCCGAATAAAATGATAATTTCGTCCGAAAACTGCGCCACCGGCACTACGCGCGGCTGGTATGCCGAAAACGACGATAATTACGCCTATATTTCCGCCTACGACCACGACAGCAACGACGACGGTTTTTGGGCGCGCGAAAGGACGTGGAAGTTCATTATGGAGCGCGACTACGTTGCGGGCGGGTATCAATGGATTGCTTTCGAGCACCGTGGCGAAGCCGTTTGGCCGAGAATTTGTTCGCAATCGGGCGCAATCGACTTGTTTATGCAAAAAAAGGACGCGTTCTATCAAAACAAGTCGCTCTGGACAGATATACCTATGATTCACCTTTTGCCACATTGGAATTTTAAAGGAATGGAAGGAACGCCGATAAAAGTTTTTGCTTACACAAACCTTTCGACTGCCGAATTGTTTTTAAACGGCGCAAGCCTTGGTAAAGTGAATATAGAA
>CAKQMM010000248.1 GCA_934254755.1 uncultured Clostridia bacterium | reverse complement strand
CGTTCAAGCGCAATATCGCTTTGGCGGTCGGAAGCGCGGCGGTGTACGTGAACGCAAGCACCCGTTTTACCGACGGCGGGGTTTTCGGTTTGGGGTGCGAAATGGGCATATCCACTCAAAAACTCCACGCCCGCGGGCCTATGGGTTTAACCGCGCTTACGACGTATAAATTTATCGTCACGGGCGACGGGCATATAAGATAGTTTTTAAAGCCGCTTGTTTTCGCGGCAAAGGTTTGTATCAAGCCGCTTGTTTTCGCGGCAAAGGAGAAGTTATGAAGGTCGGTTTTATAGGCGCGGGCAATATGGGCGGCGCGCTTGCGGAAGCGGCAAAAAAAGCGGTCGGAAACGATAACGTTTTCGTGTCCGCGTCGAGCGCAGAAAGCGCAAATCGCCACGCCGAAAAGTTAGGCGTAAAAGCCGCTTTAAGCGATGAGATTTGTAAGACTTGCGACTTTATATTTTTGGGCGTTAAGCCTTATTTAATAAAAAAAGTCGTTACGGAGGCTGCGGATATTTTAAAGGAAAGAAGCGGTTTTACGCTCGTCACCATGGCGGCGGGGGTCGAAATAGCTGACGTTTTATCCGAGCTTAATTTTAGCGCGCGCGTAATTCGCATTATGCCGAACACTCCCGTTAAAATCGGCAAAGGTTTGGTACCGTTTACCTGCTCTCAAGCGGTCACGGAAAACGATAAAGCGGAGTTTAAAAAAATACTCAATTATGCGGGCGTTTTAGCTGAAGTCGAAGAAAACAAAATCGACGCGATCGGCGCGCTTGCGGGGTCGGGACCCGCGTTCGTGTACGAGTTTATCGACGCTTTGGCTACGGCGGGGGTAGAGTGCGGGCTTAAAAAAGCCGACGCGCTAAGTTACGCCGAACAAACCGTCGCGGGGGCGGCGGAACTCGCGCTATATAGCGGCGTTCATCCGCAGGTTTTAAAAGACGAAGTCATGAGCCCCGGCGGAACAACGGTCGAAGGCGTGCACGCCTTGGAAAAGGGCGGGTTTAAAAACGCGGCTATGAACGCGGTCGTCGCGGCGTACAATAAAACGCTCGCAATGAAATCTAAAAAATAATCGCGTTTTATCGGCGGTTTAAACGCCGGAAACGCTTAACGAAATTTGTTTTAACTAAAGGAGAAAATTTTGTCTAAGAATTCGTATAGTTCGGAAGATATTAAAATTTTAAAGGGCTTAGAGGCAGTGCGCGCCCGCCCCGGTATGTATATCGGAAGCACGGGCGTAAGAGGTCTTCACCACATTTTATGGGAAATTATCGACAACTCCGTCGATGAAGCGGCTAACGGATACGCAACTTCCGTCCGCGTAACTTTATATCCCGACGGCAGCGCGTCCGTTGAGGACGACGGGCGCGGCATGCCCGTTGACATTCACCCCGAAGCGGGCGTCAGCGGCGTAGAAGTTATATTCACCCAGCTTCATGCGGGCGGCAAATTCAATAACGATAACTATTCTTATTCGGGCGGTTTGCACGGCGTTGGCGCGTCTGTCACGAACGCGCTTTCCGAATGGCTTAAAGTCGAAGTTTACAACAAAACCATTTACGGAATGGAATTTTCGTCGTACTTCGATAAATCGCAAAACAAAGTTTTGTCGGGCGTTCCGAAAGCCCCGCTTTTTAACACGGGCATAAAAACCCTTAAACACGGCACTTTCGTAAGGTTCAAACCCGACGCTACGGTTTTTGAAACGGTCGATTTCAACGCCGAAACGATTATCGCAAGGTTAAGGGAAACTTCGTTTTTAAATAAAGGTCTTAAACTTTATTTTAAAGATTTAAGAAAAGATCCGCAGGCGGAAGAAAAATTATATTGTTCCGACGGCGGTATCAGCGATTACGTTCGCTATATAAACAAGGGTAAAAACGTTTTGTATCCCGACCCTTTCCATTTTACCGCGCAAAAAGACGATACGATAGTCGAAGTCGCCATGCAACACACCGACGGGTACAGCGAAAACGTTTTCTCCTTCGTCAATAATATTCCCACCCCCGACGGCGGCACGCACGACGTCGGCTTTAAAAGCGGCGTAACCAAATTTTTTAACGACTACGCTAAAGAAAATTCGTCTAAGTGTAAAGGCGTGAACTTTAACGGCGAAGACTTCCGCGTGGGCATAACCGCGGTTATTGTCGTAAAAATCAAAAACGCCGAATTCGAGGGGCAGACTAAAGGTAAGCTCGGCAACCCCGAAGTGCGCCCCGCGGTCGAAACGGCTACTTACGAAGGCTTGACGGAAGCCGGCAAAAACAAAAAACTCGCCAAAAACTTCGACGGTATTATCGAAAAGGCGGTGCAGTCCGCTAAAGAGCGCGAAGCGGTTAAAAAGACCAAAGAATTAAACAGGGCAAAATCGGGCGCGGACAGCACTCGGCTTATGGGTAAACTTGCGGGCTGCTCGGGGCGCGACGCGTCGCTCAACGAAATATTCATCGTCGAGGGCGATTCGGCGGGCGGTAGCGCAAAGAGCGGCAGAGACAGAAAGCATCAGGCAATTTTACCGCTACGCGGTAAACCGCTTAACAGCGAAAAGAAG
>CAKQMM010000247.1 GCA_934254755.1 uncultured Clostridia bacterium | reverse complement strand
CCACAATATCGGTTGAGGCGGCAGGGTCGTAAACGTAACTGAAGAAAGATCCATAGGACTTAGCGTTTTCCGCATTTGCCGCCTTGTCGTGATCATTCGTACCGGTATAAGTGCCCGTCGTATCGTCTTTAACGTTGCCGTTCCAATAAAACTTGTTATCGTCGAGCTTAAAATTGCCCAAATCGAACTTTGCGCCTTCTCCGCCGGTAAGCCTAAGCCCGCTGAACTTGGAACTTTCCAACGACACTTGCGCTTTATCCGTAACATACTCAACCGCGGCGTTATTACCCGAGTACACGACGTTATCGACGATAGAACTCGTTTCGACGGGCGTTTCGGCGAACGCTTTGGCGGGCATGACCGATTTTACGGCGAGCGCGCCTGTTAAGCACATCGTCGCACTAAGAACGGAAGTTATGGCGATTTTAAAAATGTTTTTTCTTCCTTTCATGTTGTTCGGCTTTGCTTTTGCAAAACCATACCTCCTTTAAAATTTTCATATATTTCCAAGCAAGCCCGTAAGTATGAAATTCGTTTCTTGTTTTTGCGCTTGGCCCCCTTGTCAAAGGGGCTGTCGCAATTTTGCGACCGGGGGATTGGCTGGTTCTATTTTAAATAGCCAATCCTTCCGACAAAACCTTGCGGTTTTGCCACCTTCCTTTAACAAGGACGGCTTTTATTCCGCCCGTGTTTAACGCCCGCATTCGTTTCCACGAGACGTTTCGCTAACGCTCGCCGCGCCAACGTGACAGTATGTCATTCTGAGTGAAACGAAGAATCTCCGCGGAAGCGCGTTTGGTTTTTACGTTACCCGCCGCGCGTTTCTTCTAATAAGTTTTTTAATATATGCAGTATACGTAGGATAGCTTTACACCCGTCAAGTTTAGTTTACTTACGGCGGCTACGCTAACAAGCGTAGCCGCCCCCGTTTTTATAAATAAGAAAAACGGGCAAGCGGTTTTAAAATTTTATGGGCGGGCAAAGTTTTAAACTTTAAATATTACAAAATGTTAAATTTTGTTACAAAAACACCGTTATACCGCGCGCCGCCGCAAAAAACTATAACAAAATTTAGGAAATTTCACTTTTCCGACGCTATTGCCCCAATATAATGTGTTTGCGCTTTTCATTAAACGCATTATATGGTAAAAACGCTGATTTTTAAAGTAATTTTGCCGAATTTTCAATTTTGGCGACACTTATGCGATTATGATTTTGTATAACAATTATAATACAAGATTTTGCGTTTTGCAATAATTTTTTCTAAAATTTTTGCCGTACGATAACCTATTGAATTTGTTATATTTTTTTTAATGCTATTCGCATAACAAATCTATTTTGTTATATTTAAAATAAAATTCGGAGGCACTAAAAAAATTTTTAATTTGCCTTACGGATAGATTTTGGGCAACTCGGAGACTATTTTACGGCACGTTTCAACGCCGCAAAGCCGTTTACGATTATTTTCCGCGTTTTTATATAATTATATGTACTTAATCCGCTGTGATTACCGCCGCGCCAAACAATTTTTTTTGTTATGATTTCCTATAGCGGATGAACACGCAGGTTATTTTAAGTTCAAGACATAAAAAACCCGCTGCGCCATAAAACGCAACGGGTTTTAATAACTTATTCATTCTCTGTTATCCATTTATAAAGTTCTTCATATTTCATAGCGCCGGAAGCGACCGACAAGCCCACACGTGCAACGTCTTCAACCGTTGGATGAATTTTAATGCCGTTTGCTTCCAAAAACGTCAATAAAACATACATTCCTATACGCTTATTACCGTCTACAAAAGCATGGTTAGAAATCAACGCATAACCAAGCCTTGCCGCTTTTTCTTCTTTCGTAGGATACAACTCTTTACCGTCAAAAGTCTGAAATGCCGATTCAAGGGCGCTTTCAAGCAACGCCGCATCCCGCAAATTCATATCCCCACCGGTTTCTTCCGTTATAAGCTTGTGAAGAAGCAAAACTTTTTCTTTACTGAACTTAATCATTTTGCAAGCTCCAAAAACGCTTGCTTATACTCGTTCAACACTCTTTTTGCGATAATATCAATTTTTTCATCGTCGCTAAGCTCGGTAAAATCTCCGTCTTCAACGCTTATAAGCTTATATTTCGGCTTATTGTTTTTAAAAATATAAACTTCCCCGCTTTTATCGGCAATGCGCGCTACTTTTGAAAAATTTTGATTCGCTTCGGAAATCGAAACGATTAGTTTAGTATCTACGTTCATACAGCTCTCCTTATGATATTAGTATACTACATTTTAGGATATTGTCAACCTAAAATTTAACCTTTATTTTCTTCCGAGCTGTTATTATCTACGGAGTTTGCGCCGTTTTCGCGCTCGGCGCGTTCGGCGCGCGCGGCGAAACGCTTGCTTATATAAAGCACGGCGTAAGTTACGGCTATTATCACGCCGATAACTATAAGCATGGCAAGCATACCTTTCCACAATATTTCAAGCGACTTTAAAAAGTCGGCTTTTACAAACAACAAATTCAAACAATACAGGTTTGCAATTTGGATATGTTACGCCTGCAAATCTTAATCTCAATTA
>CAKQMM010000246.1 GCA_934254755.1 uncultured Clostridia bacterium | reverse complement strand
AAGCCGACGAGGTGTTTCTTTTCTTCCGCCTTTTTTTGTATTATCGCGATTTTCGTTTCGATATCGGGCGGCAAAACCTGCGCTTTAAGCCCGCCGTCGAAACGGGTTTTAAGCCTGTCGTCCAAAAGCTGAATTTCTTTCGGGTCGCAATCGGCGGATAAAATTATCTGCTTGTTCGCGCCGTAAAGTTCGTTAAAGGTGTGGAAAAATTCTTCTTGCGTGGACTGTTTTTTCGCTAAAAACTGCACGTCGTCGATAATTAAAACGTCAACGTTTCTGTATCTGTTCCGAAATACCTGCGCGCCGTCTTGCGAGTAAGCTTTACCCGAACGAATGGTTGCGATAAGGTCGTTCGTGAACTTTTCGCAAGTGGAGTAAAGCACCGTTTTAGAAGGGTTATGTATGTTTATATAGTTCGCGATAGCGTGCATTATATGGGTTTTGCCGAGCCCTGTCGAACCGTAAATAAACAAGGGGTTGTAAGAGTTGCCGGGGTCTTCGGCAACGGCTTTCGCGGCGGCGTAAAGATACCTGTTGCTGCCGCCGACGACGAAGTTGTCGAACGTGTACTGCGGGTCGATTTGCGAACCTTCGAGTTCGAGCGTAACGCCGCTGTCGGACTTTTGGCTTATATAGTCGTCTTTATTTTCGCCTACGACTATCTCCACGTCCGTAACGCCCGTGTGTTTTTCAGCCAAAGCGGTCTTAATAATATCGAGAATTTTGGTGCTTGCAAGCTTCGTGTACACGTTTGAACGCGTCATAAGCACGAGTTTCGTCCCCGATAAATCGACGGGAACGAGTTTTTCGACTATGAATGAATAATTTATGGTGGACATTTTGCCTTGAATACACGGCAAAACGTCTTTCCATATAATTTCGTAACTTTCCATTTAATTCTCCGAATTACCCATAATCTTTTGAAAAATATCAAAAGTTGTGTTAAAATATATGTGCAAGGCGTTTGCGGCGATAAAATAAGGTTAAATGTTTTATTGCGGCAACCTTTCCTTGAACAAATATTATACAATAGTTTTTGCTAAAAATCAATAAATACGGACGCCTAAATGTATATAAAAAAACTTACGCTTAAAAACTACCGCAACTATAAATCGAGCGAATTTAAGTTTATAAACGGTATAAATATTCTCGTCGGCATGAACGCGCAGGGTAAAACCAACGCCGCGGAAGCGGTTTTTTATCTTTGCACGGGTTATTCGCCGCGGGCAACGCGCGATAAGCAGCTGATTTTAAACGGCGAAAAGAGCGCGAACGCTAAAATCGAAGCGGAAACGCGGTTCGGAAGCGTATCCGTCGAAGCGGAGATAGGCGAGGGCGGAAAAGACATAAAAGTGAACGGCGTTAAAATAGCGCGTGCGGGCGAACTTATGGGCAACGTGAACTCGGTGTTTTTTAACCCCGGCGAACTTAAACTTATTCAGGAAAGCCCCGAAGACAGGCGCAGGTTTATGGACGTTGCGATTTCGCAAATGAACAAAAACTATTTTTACGCTCTCCAAAAATACCGCAAGGTGCTCGACCAGCGCGGCGACCTTTTAAAAAGCGACGATAAAGAGGTTATTTACGAAACGCTACCCTTTTGGGACGAGAAGTTGTGCGAATACGCGGGCGTTATCATAAAAGAACGGGTCGATTTTATTAAGGACTTAAAGCCGCTTTTTATTGGCGCCATGGCTTCCGTCACGGGCGGGGACGAAAAGGTTAATTTAACGCACGAGGCGGCGTATCTTTCCGCCGCGGACGAAGACGCGCTCGACAACGGCAGCGGAGCGGATAATTATGGCGACGAATTAACTGCGACAGATTATTCGCGTATACTCTATAACGTTTTACAAAATCGGGTGGATAAAGATATAAAGCTCGGCTATACCGGAGCGGGACCGCACCGCGACGATTTAAAAATTAAAATTAACGGCGCAGACGTCAGAATTTACGGCTCACAAGGTCAGCAGCGTACCGCAAGCCTTGCGTTAAAACTTGCCGAACTTGAAATTTTTAAGGCTAAGTTTAACGAGTACCCCGTACTTATTTTAGACGACGCTTTCAGCGAGCTTGATAAAACCCGCCGCGAAAGGCTTGTTGAAAGAGTTAAAAATTTGCAGACCATAATCACCGTGACCGACCTTGACGGGCTTAATATAAGCGGCGAAAAAAAGATTTTTTACGTTTCGGGGGGTAACATCGTCGATGAAAAATAGCGAAATAAAAACCGAACGCTACAAAAACAAGGATATCGTGCGGGAACATTCATACCCCGATTTTGAAGTGACCAAAAGCCTTCATAAAACGAAATTCGTCAGCGTCAGAAATTATGCGGGCAAAGGTTTAAGCGACATCGTGCCGCTGTTCATCGGGTGTGAAGACTGTTTGCCGAACCATAGTTTCGGGCCGTTTGCACGGAACAGTTATTTGGTGCACTACGTTTTGTCGGGTAAGGGTAAATTTTTCGCCCGCGGCAGAAGTTACGATTTAAAAAGCGGCGAATATTTTATAATTACTCCTAATGAAATAACCACCTATACCGCCGATAAAGATACGCCTTGGCGCTACGTATGGGT
>CAKQMM010000245.1 GCA_934254755.1 uncultured Clostridia bacterium | reverse complement strand
TCAGCGTTGAGGGCGACTGGTCGGGCGCGGCGTTTTATCTTTCGGCGGGCGCGATAAACGGCGAAATAACCGTTAAAGGTTTGAACCCCGAAAGCGTGCAGGGCGACAGAAAGATTTTGGACGTTTTAAAGCGGTTCGGCGCAAGCGTAACGGTCTTGGGCAGCAGCGTTACGGTTAAGCATAATAAACTTAACGGAACGACGGTTGACCTTGAAGATATCCCCGATTTAGGGCAGATTATATCCGTCGTTGCGGCGTACGCTACGGGCGAAACGGTTTTAAAAAGCGTAAACAGGCTTAAAATTAAGGAAAGCGACAGGCTTAAAGCGATAACCGATATGCTGAGCGTTTCGGGCATTGCGTATAATTGCGCAAACGACGAACTTAAAATTTACGGCGGCGCGCCGAAAGGCGGAAGTTTTTCGGGCGGCAACGACCATAGGACGGTTATGTCATGCGTGGTTTTGGCGGCAAACGCTATGGGCGAAACGCAGATAACGGACGCGGAAGCGATAAATAAGTCTTACCCCGACTTTTTTAAAGATTATAAAACTTTGGGCGGTGTAGCAAATGGCGATATTTAACGGCGACAGTTTAAAAATAGAAATTTACGGCGAGTCGCACGCCGAAAAAATAGGCGTTAAAGTTTCGGGCATGCCGAAGTTTACTTTCAGCGAAGCAAAACTTAGCGAATTTTTAGCCCGCCGTAAAGCGAGCGGGCAAGTGTTTTCAACCGCCCGTAAAGAAGACGATATCCCCGTTTTCAGCGGCGTTGACGGTACGACCGTATGCGGCGAATTCACCGCCGATATATTCAATAAAAACGTTAAAAGTTCCGACTACGGCGAACTTTACGGCAAGCCGCGCCCGTCGCACGCAGACTATGCGTCTTATTTAAAAGACGGCACGCTCGACTATCGCGGCGGCGGCAGGTTTTCGGGGCGCTTAACCGCACCACTTTGCGTAGCGGGCGGAATTATAAAGCAGTATTTACAGTCGCTCGGCATAGAAGTGCTTGCGTACGTGCAGTCTATCGGCAACGTCTGCGGCAAAAGTTATTTGAGCGGCGAAGTTAATAAAGAAGAAATTTTGGATAGCCAAAAAGGCGGCTTCCCGTCGCTTACGAACGGTGGCGAAATGCTTGACGAAATCGCCGCCGCAAAAGCTGACCTCGATAGCGTGGGCGGGGTGATAGAGTGCCTCGTTTACGGTTTAAAAGGCGGCGTGGGCGACAATTTGTTCGAGGGTTTAGAAGGCAAAATATCGTCGCTTGTATACGCCGTACCCGCCGTTAAAGGGGTGGAGTTCGGCGCAGGGTTTAATTTGACCAAAATGCGCGGCAGCGCGGCGAACGACCAGATGGAATTTTGCGGCGACGCGGTTAAATTTTTAACCAACAATTCGGGCGGCATAAACGGCGGCATATCTAACGGAAACGTTATTACGATGCGCGTTGCCGTAAAGCCCACCCCAAGCATTGCAAAGAAGCAAAAAACGGTCGATTTAATAAATAAAAAGAGCGTTGAAATAGAAATTAAAGGTCGGCACGACGCTTGCATCGTTCCCCGCGCGGTTCCGTGTATAGAAAGCGCAGTCGCCGTCGCGATCGCCGACGAACTCATAAAAAATAACGAATAATCAAACTATAGGAGAACTTTTATGGAAAACTTAACCGATATAAGAAACGAGATAGACAAAGTTGACGACGAGTTGCTTGCGCTTTGGCTTAAAAGAATGGGGCTCTCAAAAGAGGTCGCCGAAAATAAAAAAGGTACGGGCAAAAAAGTGAACGACAGCGCGCGCGAAAACGAAGTCGTCTATCGCTTAGCCGAAAAAACGCCCGAAGAGCTCCGCATTTATTTAAAAGAAGTTTACAGCGCGATTTTCGCGACCAGCAAGGCGTATCAGAGCGTGACTTTATCAGTCGGCTCGCCTACGATAGACAAGGTGAACGCGCTTATCTCGGCGGGGCTTAAAGACTTCCCCACGACCGCGACCGTAGCGTGTCAGGGCGTAAGCGGCTCTAACAGCGAAGCCGCCGCAAAAAGGGTTTTCCCCATTCTCCGCGCAACTTATTTTAAGACCTTCGAGGGTGTTTTCTCGGCGGTAGATAAGGGGCTTTGCAAGTACGGTGTTTTGCCGATTGAAAACAGCAACGCAGGCTCCGTTATTCCCGTTTACGACTTGATGAAGAAGTATAACTTCCACATCGTCCGCGCGGTAAGGCTTCAGATAAACCACGCGCTTTGCGCGGTTAGCGGCGCGACCATTAAGGATATCAAAACCGTTTATTCGCACCCGCAAGCGCTTTCTCAGTGCGCCGAATATATCAAAAAAGCGGGATTAAACGCCGTTGAGGCGGAAAACACCGCCACCGCCGCGAAAGAACTCGCCGAAAGGGGGGTCAAGTCGGAAGCGGTTTTGTGTTCCGTCGAATGTGCCGAAAAATACGGGCTTAATATTTTAGAGCGTTCTGTTCAAGATAACGCTTTCAATTACACTCGCTTTATCGTCATCAGTAAAGATTTAGAGCTTTACCCCGAAAGCGACAAGATAAGCGTTTTGACGAGCTTATCGCACGAACCGGGCAGTTTAAACAGAACGCTTGCAAGGTTC
>CAKQMM010000244.1 GCA_934254755.1 uncultured Clostridia bacterium | reverse complement strand
CTTATAAGCAGTAAAATTTCCGATAAAATCATCCCCGCCTCGACTTCGTTTTCGGCAATCGGTTTTTTAGTTTTATAATAGTAGCCCGCGGGGATATCTTCGGGCAAACAACCGCCATAGTCAGTAAAAATACAAAATTTTAGCTCGTCGCTTCCGTAATTTTTAATTAAATTTTTAATAATCGAATCGATAAAAACCGTTTTACCCGCACCCGTTGAACCCTGAATCAGCAAATTTTTAACCTCTGTTAAATCGGCGGTTATTTGCTTTCCGTCGTCGAAACACCCTAAAT
Organism: uncultured Clostridia bacterium; assembly: GCA_934254755.1. Taxonomy (GTDB): domain Bacteria; phylum Bacillota; class Clostridia; order Christensenellales; family Borkfalkiaceae; genus HGM11412. Next base: position 2,332 of record CAKQMM010000244.1, on the reverse strand, counting down.
AAATATTCATAAATTCCTCCCGTGCGGCTTGTCCGCAAATTTATTGTATAAAAAAATATGGGATTATTTTGCCCCATATTTTAAGTTTAATATTACTTTTTAACCGATAGCCGAATCGTAAACCTTTTTCAACTCGCCGCCCTGAAACGCGTCCGCTTTAAAAATAAGCATAACGGCGGTGGTATCGTAGCGCGCGTCGTGAAAGCCTATATCGCCCGACCTGAAAACGTACTTCGTTTCGGCGGCGACGTCAGACTCGCTAAGGCTGAAAAACTCGGCCGCTTCGCTTAATTTCGGGTACTTAAACCCCGCCCCGTTTTTGCGCGGAAGCCGCATCACGGGCGTGAAATACTTCATCGTGTCAAGTGAATTTTTATAATCGAAGCTTCGGCCTAACCGTGCAAACTCCTCCGTCAAAAAGCCTATATCGAACGCAACGTTATGCCCGACTATTAAATTTGCGGACGAAAAGTCGGAATAAATTTCGTCGGCAAAATCGTCAAAAGTTTTGCCGCCCGAAAGCGTATAAATTTTTTCGACCGTAAAGCCGTGAACCATGGTTGATTCAATCGGTATGTAATCGACGGCGAAAAAGAAGTTTTTCCCTTTAAACGTCGCGCCGTCGTCAATTATATATGAAAGTTGTATCACCCGCCCCGGCTTTAAACCCGTCGTTTCGGTGTCGAAGTAAATTACCATTTTATCCTTTTTTTGTGCCGAATGTTTGCGTTGCCGCGCGTTTGGTTTAGCCTACACGGCGTTATATTTTGCAAGCGTTTTAATAAGAGCGTTCAGTTTCGGCGAAAGTTCTTCGCGCTCGGTTTCGTTCGGCTGGCGGTAAGCAAAGTTCATTAAATAGACTTCAAAATCTTCCGCTTCTTTTCGCTCCGAAACGCTTATATCGCAATTTTTAAGTTTGTCTATCAAGTATCTTACGTATTTAACGTTTAAATACCCGCTGAACAGCCCGTCCGCGCCGAACGCGCCGTAAGTTTCAGCCGCGGGTATTTCTACACTTTCTTTTACCCTTCCCTTAACGGCATTTTTCGCCGCGGGTTTTACTTTATCGCAAGGCTTTTTTAACGCGCCGCCCGTTTTTAATTCGTACACTAAAACGTAGTTTACGAAAATAAGGAAGGCGTACAAAAAAACGCAGACGTAAAACGACAGCGCGGCGTATAAAACGACCGCCGTTATCGACGAAAAAACTTCGCCCCGAACGTCGTACTCGAACGCCGCAGAAAGAATTGCCGCAGAAACACAAATTACGCTTAAAAATTTGTAAGCGAAAGTCGTTTTTTCACCGCGGAAAACGTTATACAACGCTTCGATAGCCGCGGCGGCGAACGGAAAAGCTATAAACGCGCAAAAAATTTTATACTGCGCGCCCGCACTCAATGCATTCAGCAAAGACTCTAAGTCGGTTAAAATCGAATCCATAATAATATCTCCGACTTAATTATCGCCGAAATCCGAATTTTTAACCCGTTTTTTTAATTGAACTTGCTTTTTAATTTTTCTCAAGGGACAACATTCTTTATAACTAACTACCTAAAACGCTGAAAGCTTTTTAGGTGCGAAGCATTTTAGCGGAGAAGAAATCGTTGCTTGCAACTTGGTTTTTGCAAGGCAAACACCCGAAATTGTACTTGCCGTACTATGAGTGGTGTTTAACGCCGCAAAAACCGATTTATTCCCGCAAAAATAGTTAGGAATAAGGAATTTTGACCCTTAAATACTAACGCAAATTTGCTTAAGTTGCAACACGTTTACGATATAAATTTTTTCGACTTCTGTTTTAAGCACGTTTTCAATCGCGCATTTATACAGTTCAAGCTGTTTTTTATACTTTTTAATAATATCTTCGTCGTTTTTAATCGCCGAATATTTATAGTCTATAAGCGTCGCTTTACCGTTTTTAATCGAAATAAGGTCGGCAACGCCTTGCACCAAAACTTCGTCCGTCGCGCCGGTATATCCGAGCTTTTCGCCGCTTATAAGCGCGCAAAACTTCAATTCTTTTAAAAACCTGCCGCCTTTTATCTCTTTGAACACCGGCATATCTAAAATGGTTTGAAGTTTTTCGGGGTCGATAAGTTCGCTTCTTGCGGGCGCGAATTTATTGTCTTTTATAAGCTCGTCGAACGTTTCTTTTGCGGGGGCGTAAAAATCGGCAAGCTCCAAAAACCTGTGGTACGCCGTTCCGACTTCCGCCGCCGTGCCGTCAACGCTTTTTTCGCCCGATAAGTCTATCACGTCGTAATACTCGTCCGCCTCGTTGATTTTAGATACCGACGATTTAACCGGCAACGCCTCGTCTACGATATAAGGG
>CAKQMM010000243.1 GCA_934254755.1 uncultured Clostridia bacterium | reverse complement strand
GCACATACCCCTTCACCTTATAAACCGCAAGTATATATCCGATATAGATAAATTCTACGGCGAATATCAGGCGGGCGAAGACGATAATTCCCGCGGGCCTTTAACGAACTTCAATAAAGACGATATCGACCCGTCGCAAATTTTCGGAGGTAAAAAGTAATGAAAAAAATCGCGCTCAGTAATATTAACGCGCTTTACGACGAAATTTCGTCGCTTTGCGAACTTTACCTTCCCGTATTAACCGCGGGCGCGCTCAACTACCAAAAGTACGCTAAGGGCGCAAAAGTTGATTTGAACGGGCAGACAGTCAAGTCGGCAAAAGAAGTTTTCTTCCCGCAATCGGAAACGTTCATCGACTTTAAAGTGACGAACGACAATATCGAAATAAAGGACGCGCGCGAAGTTAAAGACTTGTTCGTCATCTTCGGCGTGCGCGCTTGCGACCAAAGAAGTTTTGAGATTTTAGACAGAGTATTTTTGGCGGACCCCGTCGATACGGGCTACCAAAACAAGCGCGAAGCGGGGGTGGTTATAACCCTTGCGTGCAACGCGCCCGTTCAAAGCTGCTTCTGCAAAAACTTCGATATAGACGCAAGCAGCCCGAAAGGCGATATCGAGTCGAGGATAGCAAACGGTTATTTGTACCTCGAACCGCTCACCGAAAAGGGCAAAAAACTTTTCGATAAACTCACTGTTTTAGAGGATATCGACAAAGCGGACGAAACGGCGGCGGACGACAACAAAAAAGAAATAACCGCTAAAATAGACGCGCTCCCCTTAAACGGGCTCGATTTAAGCGAGTTTAAAGGCGAAAATTTAATGCCGCTTTTCAACCGCCCCGAATGGGACGAATTATCCGAAGCTTGCCTCGGTTGCGGCACATGCACTTTCGTCTGCCCGACTTGCCAATGCTTCGATATAAAAGACTATAAGACGAACAGCGGCGTTCAACGCTATCGTTGTTGGGACAGCTGCATGTACAGCGACTTTACGAAGATGGCGGCGGCTAACCCCCGCACCACGCAAATGCAAAGATACCGTCAAAGGTTTATGCATAAACTCGTTTACTTCCCCGCGAATAACGACGGAGTTTACGGTTGCGTCGGTTGCGGCAGATGCGTTAAAAAGTGCCCGCAGTCTTTAAACATAGTAAAAGTAATCAAAAAACTCGGGGGGAACAAGAATGACTAACGAAGCTTTAATTCCCAAAGTAGGCGTAATAACCGATATAAGAAAAGACACGCCCGACGTTAAGACGTTCAGGGTTGTGGGGCTTGACGGCAAAAAAATGTTCGAGCATAAGCCCGGGCAGTGTGCAATGCTTTCGATGCCCGGCGTCGGCGAAGCGTTGTTCTCGATAACTTCTTCCCCCACGAACGAAAAGTTTATGGAATTTTCCATTAAAAAGTGCGGTTGCGTAACCGATTGGCTGCACAGCGTAGAGCCGGGACAGAAAATAACCGTGCGCGGGCCTTACGGCAACGGCTTCCCCGTCGATACCGAGTTTAAGGGCAAAAACATGCTCTTCATCGGCGGCGGCATAGGCCTCGCCCCCCTTCGTTCGGTTATAAACTATATACGCGACCATCGCGCCGACTACGGCACGGTCGACGTTATTTACGGTTCCCGCTCGAAAGACGATTTGGTCGACTTTAAAGAAATAGAAGAAGAGTGGAAGAACGAGCCGAACTTTAACGTTTATCTGACGATAGATAGACCGCAGGACGGTTGGGACGGGCACGTAGGCTTCGTACCCGCGTACGTTAAAGAATGTAACATTCCCACCGACAGAACCGCCGTTTTGTGCGGCCCGCCGATAATGATTAAGTTCACCCTTCAGGCGCTTTTGGAACTCGGCTTTGATAAAAAGCAGGTTTACACCACGCTCGAATTCAGAATGAAATGCGGCATCGGCAAGTGCGGAAGGTGCAACGTCGGCAACAAATACATTTGTAAGGACGGACCCGTGTTCCGCATGGACGAACTTCAAGAACTTCCGTCGGAATACTAATAGGAGAATAAATATGGAAAATATGGTAAACGTTTACTTTTTCGGTAAAAAATATCAGGTTCCCGCAAGCCTTACTATAATGAAGGCTTTGGAGTATGCGGGTTACAGTTTAGTTCGCGGATGCGGTTGCCGTAACGGTTTTTGCGGCGCGTGCGCGACTTTGTACAGAATAAAAGGCAAAACCGAGCTTAAAACCTGCCTTGCTTGTCAGCAACAGGTCGAAGAGGGTATGTACGTAGCTACCCTTCCCTTCTTCCCCCTCGTAAAACAGGTTTACGATATCGAAAAAATCAAACCCACCGAGCAGATTATGATGCAACTTTACCCGGAAATTTACAGCTGCATAGGCTGTAACGCATGCACAAAAGCATGCCCGCAGAGTTTGAAGACGATGCAGTATATCGCTTACGCTCAGCGCGGCGAGTATGAAAAGTGCGCGGAAGAAAGCTTCGACTGCGTTATGTGCGGAATTTGCTCGTCGAGATGCCCCGCGGGGATATCTCACCCGCAAGTCGCAATTCTTGCAAGAAGGCTTTACGGCAAATACATCGCGCCCGAAAGTAAGCACCTTATCGAGCGCGTTGCGGAAATCAATGACGGCAAGTTTGCTGACGCCATGAAGGATATAA
>CAKQMM010000242.1 GCA_934254755.1 uncultured Clostridia bacterium | reverse complement strand
GTCTAAGACAAAAAGTTCTCCGTCCTCATCGACTATTTCGGGGCGAACGTAGCCGTAAGATTTTGCGACGATGGCAAACGAATTAAGTAAATCAAGCGACGCTATCGCCCGCGCCGTTTTTTGAAGCGCAAGCGCGTTTTCTTTAAGAAGGTTTTTGATTTTAGCAAATATTTCGTTTTCTAATTTAATTGCTTTATCGCTCGAAGTTAAAATTTCTTCTTCGACCTTTTTAAGTTCTTCGGTTATAAATCTTTCCGCGCCGACGAGCGTCTGCTTTCTTATATACGAATACGGCACTTTATCTTTAAAAGAGTTGGTGACTTCTATATAGTAGCCGAAAACTTTGTTGTAAGCGATTTTTAAGTTCTTTATACCCGTTGCATCGCGTTCGCGCGCTTCGATGTCTTTAAGCACGTTTGCGGAGTTCTTTTTAAGATCTCTTAGCCTATCAAGCTCTTTATCGAAGCCGTCGGCGATAAAATCTCCGCCTGAAGTGATTGACGGCGGGTTTTCTTTAAACGCGACGGAAAGTATTTCGTTTAGTTTAACAAAATCTTCGATATCTCCGTTAATTTTTTTAATTATTTGAGATTTTGCGCCGCTTAAAATTCCTTTTAACTTAGGGAAGCTTTTAATTGATTCGGATATAAGCGTGCAATCTCTCGGCGTTATGCTGTTTGCGGCGATTTTACCCGTCAACCTTTCAATATCTTTAACGCTCGACAAACATTCTTTAACGCCGTTTCTGAGTAGCGCGTCTTTATAAAGCTCGTCAACTCCGTCAAGGCGGCGGTTAATGCGTTCCGCGTTATGAAGCGGCGTTGCCAGCTGAGCGGCGAGCGCCCTTGCCCCCATTGCCGTTTCGCATTTATCTAAAACGAACAAAAGCGAACCGTAACGCTTGCCGTCGCGGTTTGACGATAATATTTCAAGATTTTTTAAGCAAGTCGAGTCGAGCTGCATATACTCCCCTCTTGCAATGAGGGTTATAGACGATATATTTATCATCGCGCGTTTTTGCGTTTCGTTAAAAAACTCTATGAGCGCGCCGCAAGCAGAAATCGCGGAATCGTTGCCCTCCAAACCGAAACAACTTAAATTGTGAACGTTAAAATATTCTTTTAACGCGTCGTAAGCGTGAGTTTTATTAAACGCCCACGCTTTATAAAGCTCAAATTTTTTGACCGCGCCGCGCTGGATATAAACGTTGTCACGCGTGGCAAAAAACGTCTTTTCATCGCAAATAATTTCACTTGGAGATATGTGCATCACGCTTTCGATAAGCGCGTCAACACTAATTTTACCCAAATTTTTTACGTAAAATTCGCCCGTCGTGATATCCGCCCACGCAATCGAATACTCGTCGCATACGCTGCCTACGGAAAGTATAAAGTTGTTGGATCTTTCGTCCAAAAGGGTGTTTTCGGTTATCGTCCCTGCGGAAATAATTTTAACGACGTCGCGTTCGACCAGCCCTTTTGACGCCGACGGGTCGGAAAGTTGTTCGCAAACGGCGACCTTTTCGCCCATGCCGACGAGTTTTGCTATGTACTGATCTGCCGCGTGGTAGGGAACGCCGCACATCGGCGCGCGCTCTTTAAGACCGCAATCTCGCCCGGTAAGCGTTAAATCGAGAAGTTTTGAAACTCTTTCGGCGTCCTCGAAGAACATCTCGTAAAAGTCGCCCAAACGGTAAAAAATAACGCAATCGGGGTTTTGCTCTTTAATTTTAAGATAATGTTGCATCATCGGCGATAAGCCCATAATTCACCTCAAACAATTTCTCCGAAAAGCGATATCCCGCCCGTTTTCGTGACGAGTACGTTGACAAAATCGCCGAGCACGTTTTTATCGCTTTTAAAATATACCATTCTGCCGCTTTCGTCGCGCCCGCTGTAAAGCGATTTTTCGCCGTCGTAATCTTCGCACAAAACGCTGAAAACTTTACCGTGATAATTTTTACTTTTCTCGGCGTTTACGGCGTTCTGAACGGCAACCATTTCCATTATGCGCGCCTTTTTAACTTCCTTACTTATCTGGCCGTCCATATCCGCGGCAACGGTGCCGCTACGCTTAGAATAAACGAAAGTAAACGCTCCGTCGAATCTGACTTGTTCAAGAAGCGTTATGCTGTCGCGAAAATCTTCGTCCGTTTCGGTCGGAAAGCCTACCATAATATCGGTCGTAATAGCGCAATCGGGAATTTCTTTTCTTATCAGCTCAACCTTTTTAAGGTACTCTTCGCGCGTATACTTTCGGTTCATAAGCGAAAGTATACGCGTCGAGCCCGATTGCACGGGCAAATGCACAGATTTGCATATTTTATCGCCGTTTTTAATAACGCCGATAAGTTTTTCGTTCACGTCTTTCGGATGGTTTGACATAAACCTTATGCGGAAATCGCCGTCGATTTCGTCAACTTTTTTAAGTAAGTCCGAAAAATCTTTAATTTCGCCCTCGCCTACGTAACTATCTACGTTTTGTCCGAGCAGCGTTATTTCTTTATAACCGTCTTTTACGAGCGATTTTACTTCCGATAAAACGTCCTTCGGGGCGCGCGAAGTTTCTCTGCCGCGGACGTACGGCACGATGCAATAAGTGCAAAAATTATCGCACCCGTACATAACGTTCACCCAGGCGTTAGGGT
>CAKQMM010000241.1 GCA_934254755.1 uncultured Clostridia bacterium | reverse complement strand
TCTTCGTATCCATTTTATAGAAACTGCCGCTCGTCTTACCGCCTACCGCGTTATCTTCCGAAAGAGTTTCTACGGTAACCATACTTATGTTACCCAAATCATTGCGGTTACCTTCATTGCAGAAATAATCGCCGTAAGCGTTCTTTTCATTTAAGCCGACGGTGTTCCAAATAAGCGTTTCACCGTTTTCGTAAATATAAACGCTACCGTTTAAAAGCGCAGTGCTACCAAGTTTTACGTCGATAATATATGCACCCGTGCTTAAAGCGGAAAGGTCAACGACCGTACCTGCAACGCTCTTCGTTTCGCCGCTATTGTCTTTAAGCGTAACGGTGAAATTACCGGGGAATTTATTTGCCAAAACTTTGTTTTCGTCGCTCATAAAGGTGGCGACGTCAAGCGATGTGGCTGCAGATTTTTCAACGGCTTTCTGAACGCTGTCGGCAGTAGCAACAAATTCTACCGCTTGATTACCCGTGTAAACCGATAATTTAACGTTTTGCTTAGTCGTTAAATAATTACAAAAACCAACCATATATTTAGCACCGGACTGCAAATCGTCGTAGTTTTCGATTATATAACTCATCGGTCTTTTGGCGGTGTACCACGCACCAACGTGAGTTTGAGCGTGAAATTCTATCGCGCTTGCATAATTGTTTATTTCAACTAAACCGCCCGGCAACCTTATTAAGGAATAAGTGTTACTCGCAATAGTTTCGCCCGATTCGGTAGCGTCGATATAATAATCGAAAGTGAAATAATGTCCGTCGTACATTTCGTAGTACGCTTTGGAGTGAGCAAGTGGTAACTTGATATAACTTACGGCATACTTATCGTTTTTATTGCCCTCATCTTTAACGGGGGTGTAAACAGTTTTGAAATAACTACCCGTTCTGCCCTGCGCCTGACTTACGACGGTTTGTTCTACCGTTGCGTAAGAGCCGTTGTCTACCGAACAAGTCGCGTAAGAATAATCTTCATTATACTCAAACTTATCGTTTTTGCTATAAGCGTCGAAGGTTACCGTCTGAATAACCTCTTCGCCTGCGCACGCTCTCGCGACGTAAGTTCCGCTTAACTTGGTTATATCTATATTGCCGTTGCTTTCAAACTTAAAGTTTTCAACTTCGGTTTCGGTAGAACCTAAAACCTTGTAAAGTTTAAGGTTAAGTCCCGAAATAAAGTCGGTAGAAAGTTTAGGCATAGCGGTGCTTTCTACAAGACCTTTATTTGCCACTTTTTTGTCTTCGGGAACGGCGAAAGTATAGTAAAGTTTAAGCGTTCTCTTGCCGTTGGCGTAAACTACGCCCGAAAGGTCGCCTTTTTCGTAAGTATAATTGGGAATAGTCTTTGCCGTAGCGGTAGCCGTGCCGTTTACTTTTGCGGTTACGCTTTCCGCCTCGCCGTAAAGTTTATAAGTGCCGTCGCCTTGTTTAACGAGGTGTTCTACGGTATAAGTAGTATCGGTCGCCGTAACGGTATCGTTAAAATACTCGTTTAACTCTTGGGTTGCGCCTTTATCTTCGATATAGCGTTGAGCGATATATACCATAGACCTTGCGTTGTCGTTAGACTCGGCAAATTTATAGTGAGTTTCGCCGTTTTTGGTATACTTAATATAGCCTACGCCGATATATTCGGTAAGCAAGTTTTCCTTTAACATATTTACGACTGCGCCGTCGAAACGGTAGCCGTGAACGAGATCCTTGGCAAGTTCGGTTTTTTCAACGTTTAATATAAACGCTTTTCCATTTTGCGCCTCGGCATTACCCCAATAATAGTAAGCATTAAGCGAGGTTTCGTCGTTTATTGCGTGCTTTTCGTTATAATATTCAGGTGCGATAAATACGCCGTAAGCAAGGCTTTCGTAACCCGCGTTTTGCAAAGCGGCGTAATCGTTTTCGCTTATGAAATAAGTATATCTTATACCTATATCGCTATAATTCGCGTTGGCGGGCAATCTTACCGACGCACCCTTATCCATTGTAGCGGTTATCGCATTTATATCTGTATTGTCTGCTTTAACCGTTAAGGAAGATACCGCGGCAATGCCCGAGCATATAACCGCCGCAAGCGCAACGCCCGCTAAACGGATTATTGAACTCTTCTTTTTCGTTTTCATTTTTGTTCTCCTTAAAAAATAATTTAAATGTGTTTGTTGTTATTGACCTATGGTCGATTTGTCAGTATTTCCCCACGGGTCTTTTGACCATTGAACGTCATTTACGATTGAAGTGCGTATAACGTCGTCATCGTCGGTTTGCCTGCATATCAAAACTAACGGAGTTTGATATTTACCCATATTTTAATACCTCCTTGTTTTTATTTTTTCGAAATTTTAACGCAAATTAAAGCATTTACGGTAGTAGTTGCGCCTTAATTCCTATATAACGCCGCTTAAAAGCGGAATTATTCTTTTTTACCTTTCTACGACATTCTTCGTTTTCGCTGTCATTGCGAGGGAGCGAAGCGACCGCGGCAATCCCACAACCAAAGTGAGAAGTATATGCGCCGTCCGTTACTCGGTGGGATTCTTCACTTCGTTCAGAATGACGTATGAAAGAAAGTTCGTCATATTGAGCGGCAGCGAAATATCCCACAACCAAAGTGAGAAGTATATGCGCCGCCTGTTACTCGGTGGGATTCTTCACTTCGTTCAGAATGACGTATGAAAGAA
>CAKQMM010000240.1 GCA_934254755.1 uncultured Clostridia bacterium | reverse complement strand
GTGTTAACGGTTAGCGGATAGTGGTTATTGGTTAGAATAATGCTTTTTGCTTCCTTGTTAAAGGGGCAGGCAAAAACAATTATCATAAGGAAACGTTTCTTATCGCTAAAATTTTTAAATGCTTTAAAAAACACTTGACAAATTGTCGCGGTCGTCTTATATTGATACTAACGAACGTTAGTTAGCAAGAGGCAAGTAATGAAACAGGAAGATACTAAGCGAAAGATTATAAAAAAGGCGCTGGAACTTTTTTCGGAGCGCGGTTACGACGCTGTCAGCGTCGGGGAAATTGCCGCGGCGGTGGGTATAAAAGCGCCGTCGCTTTACAATCATTTTCCGAGCAAACAAGCAATTTTTGACGCAATCGTCGAAACCACGGCTTTAAAGTACGAAGAAGATACCGACAGAATAGACATCCACGTCCAAAGAGCAGAGTCGGATATCCCTATGTTGATGACTATCGGTGAAGCTGATTTGTTTGAAAAGGTGCGGCAGATATTCGATTACTCGCTCCATAACGATAGTATTCGCAGGTTCCGTAAAATGATGACGATAGAGCAATTCCGTTCTCCGAAATTCGGCGAACTTTACACGAGGCGTTTTTTAGAGCGGCTTGTCAACTATCACGCCGAAATTTTCAAAAGCTTGATTGCCGCGAAGGTTATTCGAGAAGGCGACCCGAACGCGCTTGCGCTTATGTACGTTTCGCCGGTTATTGCTTTGATAGGCATTTGCGACCGTCAGCCCGAAAGAGAGGCCGAATGTCTTAAAAATTTAAAAGCCCACGTTAAACAATTTTATTCGATGGTGCATATTGCGGACTAAAAATTTTCGGGCAGGGACTAAAAAGGAGCGAATAAATACAAAAGAGTAATAGTTGCGGTTTTCCGCATCGTCGGGGAACGCTCTCATAATTTACAAAATTGAAGGTTTATATATGAAAAAATCATTGACGCAAAAGTTAGGGTTGCTCGGAATCGTCAGCTTTCTTTCGTATACGGCGGCGGTGGCGTTCGCGCCGCTTGCGTACCCCGGGTACGATTGGCTTTCGCAAGCCGTAAGCGATTTAAGCGCGGCAAACGCACCGTCGCTTGCGCTTTGGAATCGACTCTCCGCCTTATATAATGCGTGCGAAGTTGTATGCGTAACGGTCGTTTGTATCGGAATACAAGGGCGGAAAACAAAACTTTTAAGGCTCGGCGTTTATCTGTTTGCCGTTATGGAATGGATATCGGCAATCGGGTACAGAGCGTTTCCGCTTTCGGACAGCGGTTATGCGGGCGCATTTCAAGACGTTATGCACATGGTAGTAACGGCGGCGGTGGTTCTTTTATCCATCGCGTCGCTTACGGTTATCATAATTGCGGGCGCGAAAAATAAAGATTGCCGTTCTTACGGAATATGCGCCGCGGTTGCCCTTGCGATGATGCTTGTCGGCGCGCTCGGAATGAAACTCGTGCCGGCGGCATATTTCGGCGTCGTCGAACGTTTCAGCGTATTTGCGGCTACGGGCTTTAACGCCGCGCTCGGTATTCACCTTTTTTGCATGGATATCGACAAAAAATCAATTTAAAATTAAAGGAAAATTACTATGACAGATAATAATATTATAATAAGAAACGAAACAAAAGAAGACTATAAAAAAGTTGAAAATTTAACGCGCGAGGCGTTCTGGAACGTATATCGCCCCGGATGCTCCGAGCATTACGTGCTACACTCTTATCGAAGCGACCCCGCGTTTGTGCCGGAACTTGACTTCGTTATGGAACTGAGCGGCGAGCTTATCGGGCAGGTTATCTACGTGCGGTCCGAAATAGAGTGCGCGGACGGCAGAAAGTTACCCATTATGACCTTCGGTCCCATATCTATCGCGCCGAAGTATAAGCGGCAGGGTTACGGTAAGCGTTTGCTTGACTATTCAATGGAAAAGGCGAGAGAGGCGGGCGCAGGCGCGCTTGCGATTACGGGCAATATTTTGTTTTACGGTAAGTCGGGTTTTGTTCCCGCTAAAACAAAAGGCGTGCGCTATGCGGACGACCCCGAGGCAGATTATTTTCTCATCAAAGAGCTGACCCCCGGCTTTCTTGACGGTATATCGGGCACTTATAAAGACCCGGAAGGCTATTTTGTCTGCGAAAAGAACCCCGAAGATTTTGAACGTTTTGAAGCCGAATTCCCGAAAAAGGAAAAGCTTAAACTGCCGGGGCAGTTGTTTTGATTGGTAAAAACGGGTAAATAAAATGGCTTCGAGTAAAGAATTTCTGCAGTTTATTCTGGAACAACTATGCGGTTTAGACGATATTTCTTACAGACCTATGATGGGAGAATATATTATCTACTATCGCGGCAAAATCGTCGGCGGTATATACGACGACAGGTTGCTTGTAAAAAAAACTAAATCGGCTTTGGCTCTTATGCCCGCCGCCGTTTGCTGTTTACCGTACGACGGGGCGAAAGAAATGCTGCTTGTAGACGAAGTTGACAGTAAAGAGTTTCTTACAAAACTGTTTGAGGCAATGTACGACGAATTGCCGCTTCCAAAGAAAAAAGCAAATAAGCGTATTCATAAAAGAGGAAATCAAGATGAAAAACAAAATTTATCCCCGTCCGAACGATAAGCAAATCGTTTATCTTAAAGACGTTATTACAAAGCCAAACATAAAAGTCGGCGGTTATACTA
>CAKQMM010000239.1 GCA_934254755.1 uncultured Clostridia bacterium | reverse complement strand
ACGACCCCTTTAACCGCCGCTTTTTTATCTTTGCGGAACAAAAAACCGACGGCGCGCACCACCCAGAAAACGGGAAGCAACGCGGGGGCTTTTTCAAGCACGGCGTATTTTTGGCTCATAATTTTAGCCGACGGGAAAATTTTAGACAATAAATATTTTTTGCCGCTATTATCGTCCGTAAAATTCATTGCGGCGTAGTTTTTGCTCGTGCCGTAATTCGCGCCGACCGCAATATACTCTTCGAACGCCGCCCCGTCGTCGCTCAGCGGGGTTTTTCCGAACCAGTTTTCGGCAACGTTTTTAAACGCCGCGTAAAATTTAAGAAGGTTCAGCCTATCAAGTTCTTTTTCTACGTAATTAAAGTCTATATCGGCGTTTAAAAAACAGTAGTTATCCGCAACCGACTTAACCCCGAAGCCGCCGTATTTAAAATGCTTTGCGGCGTGAGTTAAAAAGTAAATATACTCGTCGCTTAAATTAAAGCGATAAATATTCTTTTTTATTTCGACCGCTTTTAAAAAGGCGTTATCGTAATATTTGTCGCTTTTTTTATTTAAAAACGACAGCGAATAGTGCGCTTCGAGCGTTACGGGGTGCTTTTCGTAACAAGCGTGCTGATAATTTTTGTGGGTGAGTTTAAACCCCGCTTCCGTCAACGTTTTTTTGACTTTTTTGTTCTGCTTTTTTTCGTAATAAAAGTCTACGTCCGACGAATATCTCATGTCTTTGCGCGGGTAAACGTTTTTAACGGCGTCGCCTTTTAAAAGCAAAATTTTAACGCCTCTTTCCGCAAGCCGCGAAAGCGTTTCGTCGGCGTAAGCCTTCTGAACGAACGAAAGGTTAACGTTCATATCGTAAGCTTTTTTGGCGACCTTTAAAACTTCTGCGTCGGCACAGCTATTTTTAATCGATAAGTAAAACAAATTTTCAACGCCGTGTTTTTTTGAGAGCACGTAAAGCTTTCTTAAATCGCCGCCGCCCGTATACGCTTCACCTTTTAACCCCGAGGATATCGCGCGCAAAAATTCGGTAAACAATTCGTTTTTCATTTTCTTACGCCCTTATCTTTTCTGCGCGCTATTATCTTACTTTCATACCCGTGCCCCGTCGGGCGGAAATAACGCCTGTCCTTTAATTTGTTCGGCAAATATTGCTGCTCGACGTATTCGCCGTAGTCGTGCGGGTACTTGTACTTCGCGCTTTCAAGCTTATCTTCCTTAGACCTGTAAACGGGGTTTATAAGGTATGGCGGAATATCGTCGTCTTTAACCTTTTCGGCGTCGCTTGCCGCTTCGTTCAGCGCGACGACTACGGCGTTCGATTTATTCGCTTCGCATACGTAAATAATAGCTTCCGTAAGCGGCAAAAGCCCTTCGGGCACGCCGATGTTCTGTAAAGCCGTAAGCGCGCTCACCGCAATGGTTAAGGCGTACGGGTCTGCAAGACCTACGTCTTCCGCGGAGTGGGCAATAAGCCTGCGCGCTATCAAAAGAGGGTCGCACCCCGCTTTTATAAGCCGCTGGCTGTAATACACGGCGGCGTCGCTGTCGCTACCGCGGAGGCTTTTGCAAAACGCGCTTAAAAGGTGGTAGTAAGCGTTCGTGTCTACGCTCATCGCCTTTTTCTGAATGGACTGCTCTGCGTCGTTAAGCGTTACGTGCACGACTCCGCTATCGCTCGGCGGAGTAGTCGTTGCGGCGAGTTCGAGGGCGTTATACGCGGCGCGTAAATCGCCCGCCGCGGTGAAAGCAATGTGGTTTATCGCTTCGTCGTCAACCTGCAGGTTAAGGTTTCCTAAGCCCCGCTTTTTGTCCGCGATAGCGTTTAACAACGCTTTTTTTATGTCGGCTTCGTCTAAACTTTTAAACTCGAACACGCGCGAGCGGGATACGATTGCGGGCGTCATCGAAACGTAGGGGTTTTCGGTCGTCGAACCGATGAAAATAATCGTCCCCTTTTCAATCGACGGCAATAAACTATCCTGCTGGGTTTTGTTGAATCTGTGACATTCGTCTAAAAGCAGATAGGTTTTTTTGCCGCTCAGTTTTAAGTTCTGTTCCGCTTCGTCAACCGCCTTTTTTACGTCCTGCACGCCGCTCGTGACGGCGTTTAATTTGACGAAATAGCCGCTCGTTGAATTTGCGATTATGTTTGCAAGGGTGGTTTTGCCGGTGCCCGGAGGACCCCAGAAAATGCAGCTGCCGAGCGTATCCGTCATAATGGCGCGGCGAAGCAAACTTCCGTCCCCCGCAATATGCGCCTGTCCCAAAAATTCTTTTAAAACTTTCGGGCGCATCCTGTCCGCAAGCGGCGCAGATTTTTCGGTGTTTTCGTTAAACGAGTATAAGGTATACATAAATCCACCTTTAATTTACTATTATTTTATATGTACTCTCGCTTTAAAAACTTTCGCCGCGTTTTTAAAACTTTAGCGGCGGCGGTAATTTTCATATTAGCGGTTATAATCGCGGTTTTCCCCGAAAGATATTTAAAAAGTTCTTTCAGCGGAATAAAACTGTGGGCGTTTTCCGTTCTGCCGTCGCTTTTACCCTACTTTTTTCTGACGACCGCTTTAACGAAGTTGAACGTTTTGGGCGGCGTTTTTAAAAAGTTCGATAAACCGAACGCAAAACTGTTCAGAGTTAACGGGATAGTTTCTTACGCGTTTTTTTCAAGCGTTATATCGGGA
>CAKQMM010000238.1 GCA_934254755.1 uncultured Clostridia bacterium | reverse complement strand
GACCTGTGTAACTTTCGCCGCGCGCTTCGGCGTAGATTAGCCTTGCGAGAAGCTGAGTGTCGCTCGACGTGTAATTTTTGCTCGTAGAAGAGCTTGACGAACCGCCGCTTAACATAGAAGAAGTTATGCCCATGGCGGCAAGGGTTTTATCCCCCACTATTCCGTCCGCGGTAAGCCCGTTCTTTTTTTGGAATTTTTTAACGGCGGCTTTCGTTCCCGAACCGTAAATTCCGTCCACCGAGCCTGAGTAATAACCCCAGCGTTTAAGCTTGGTTTGTATAAGTTTTACGTCTTTTGCGTTGCTTTTCGCGCTGACGATAGCGACGGGCTCGACTAAATTTGCGGAATTAACGCTCGAATAATAAGCCGCTCCGCCGCCGATAACCGCCGCCGCAAGTATCCCCGCGGCAAACAACTTCAACGATTTTTTCATATATTCTCCTTTACGCACGACGGTTCTTAAAAGATTCAATCGCTTCAACGATTTTCGACTTGTAAGAAACGTCGGATTCGTCGTTTAAAAAACACAGCGGCGGATAAACCACGCACCACCAGTTATCCCCCGACGCTTCGCCTAAGTTGACGACGACTGCGTCGTAATACCCCTTTTCAAGCGTTAAATCTTCGTAAACGCGGGTGGGGAATTCTTCGTTTTTAATAAGAACGCTCGACTTATAATTAAAGCCTTTTTTCGCTAAAAGCCCGTCGATTTTGTTCTTTAAGTCGCCCTTAACTTTGTTAAGCACGGTTATCGCTTCGCTTTTTGACGAAACGGTTTCCATATACGGCGTTAAAAAATCGACCGTAAGCGACTTTACGTCGTACTTTATCGACTGGTCTATGTCGCTGTTCGAGTTGGCTCTTATATGTATGCGTAAATATTCGGCGTTTTTATCGCTTTTATCCATTGCAAAAGCCGTTGATACACATATTATGGCGATAATAAGTAAAGTTATACCGAGTTTTTTCATAAAATTAACCCCTTAAAAGTTATTTTGCAGTAAATTTATTTACCGATTTTAAAAAGTGTATACCGACACAATAAAAAAACGCCGCGGAATTTCCGTAGCGCAATTTATATAATCGTTATATTCTGCTTAACTTTTCAACTCTTCTTCCGTTATGGGGGAGTACGGGCTTTTAACTTTTTTGAACCAAGATTTTTTCGACGGGTCGAAAATTTCGAGAATTTCGATTCTTCCGTAAAATTTGCGCTTTAACTTCCAGAGCGCCCACGTAGTTAATTCGTACGTTTCAAACATACAAAAAACGGTGGAGCCGCTGCCCGTCATGCCCGATATTACGGGGCTTAAATCGTTAAGAGCGGCTAAATTTTCGCGTATTTCGGGGTTTAAGTCGCACGCGGCGAAATATAGCGCGTTGCCCGTTTTACCCCGAAGCGCGGCAATATCGCCCGATATAAGTATCTTTTCGATTTCGTCGTTGTCCGAAACAATTCCGTCATCGCCCCGCTCGTCGAACTTTGAAAAACACTCTTTGCTCGTAACCCCGCCGTTTTTGGCGTAAATAACGAGGATATAACCGCTGAGTTTACTATCTATTTTTTTAACGACTTCCCCGCGCGAAAAAAGCCTTGCCGCTCCGCCCGTCAATAAGTAGCCCGAATCGCTGCCCAAAGCGTCGGCAATGTCTTTAACGTCTTCGTCTATTTTATATAGCTTTTTAAGCCCGTTCAAAACCCCCGCAATGTCGGCTGACGACCCGCCCATTCCTCCGCCCGACGGAATGTTTTCGATAAGTTCGATATTAACGCCCTTGGTTTTAAACTTCTCCATAAACGCTTTTGCCGCCTTGTAAGCGTTGGTGTCGGCTTGTTTTTTAGGCGTCGTGCCGTATTTTCCCGAAAAAGTTATTAAAATTTTATCGTCGCGGCGGGACTTTAAAATTATTTTGTTGTATTTCGATACGGTTAAAACAACGGTATCGAGAGTGTGATATCCGCCGCTTTTGCCCGTAACGCACAGCGTTAAATTTATTTTGCCGTATGCTTTATAATCAACCCTTGCCATAATTAAACGCACCACACGGGAATAATATAATTATCGGAATCGAGCGCGGACAACTCGTCTTTCATACAAATAATCGCGCCCTTGCCGATTTTAAGATTCGCTTTTTTTAACACGTCGAAGTTTTTAATCATCTGAAGCCTCGGGTTGGAAGATTTTTTAATTTCAATCGGGTTTAAGCAGCCGTCCGCTTCGAGAATTAAATCTATTTCCTGCTGCTGTTTATCTCTATAATAATAAATGAACGGTTCTTTGCCGGAATTTATATACGACTTTCTTATTTCCGCGACTACGTAATTTTCCAAAATCGCGCCGTTTATAGAGCCGTTTTGCAAAATTTCGGCAGAGGAGTATTTAGTTAAATACGCTACGAGCCCGGTATCGAAAAAATATAATTTCGGCGCCTTAATCACTCTTTTTAGCAAATTGTTCGAGTATGCGTGTAAGTAAAAAATAACTTCCGATTTTTCAAGCATTCCGAGCCATCTTTTCGCCGTATCGTCGCTCACGTCTACGTCGACCGCCATGGAGTGAATATTTAGTTCCTGCCCCACCCTGCACGCCGCCGCGCGAATAAAATCAATAAATTTAACGTCGTCTTTCACCGATATTTCTTCTTTAACGTCCCTGTTCAGATAAGTTTGAAGATAACTCGAATAATAC
>CAKQMM010000237.1 GCA_934254755.1 uncultured Clostridia bacterium | reverse complement strand
TTCGCGACGCCGTGACCATTATCGTACATCACCCCAAGGTTATACTGCGCACGGGCATTCCCCTGCTCCGCCGACTTGCGGTACCATTCGACTGCCGCAGCCTCGTCCTTCGCGACGCCGCGACCATCTTCGTACATCACCCCAAGGCTGTATTGTGCAGGGGCATATCCCTGCTCCGCAGCCTTGCGGTACCACTCGACGGCCGCAGCCTCGTCCTTCGCGACGCCGCGACCATATGCGTACATCACCCCAAGGATGTTCTGCGCAGGGGCATATCCCTGCTCCGCCGCCTTACGGTACCACTCGATGGCCGCCGACTCGTCCTTCGCGACACCGTGACCATATTCATAACATCTCCCAAGGTTGCTCTGCGCACGGACATTCCCCTGTTCAGCCGACTTGCGGTACCATTCGACTGCCGCAGCCACGTCCTTCGCGACGCCGCGACCATATTCATAACTCAGTCCAAGGTTACGTTGTGCAGAGGCATATCCCTGTTCAGCCGATTTACGAAACCACTCAATGGCCTCGGATTCATCTTGCGGGAAATTAACCCCTTCACCAATCCAGATTCCCATTGTGTTTTGAGAAAAGGCGTCTCCCTTCCTCGCACATGCAAGAATTTCATCTTTGATTGAGGCAAGTAGTGCCAACGCACGTTTCTCATCTCGGGACACGCCCCACCCCTTCAAATAACAACGACCAACCACTGTCTTAATGCGCACGTCTTCTTGGACCGCTTCTGCCCTTTGCATGAACTCACGATAACAGCCACGTTCATACAGTCCCAACATGTCCTCAACCAACTTCTCCATACACTCCTCCGTTCTTTTTACTGAATCAAAGACTTCACCGCGTTCTGCATCAGGGCATTGGTGTTGTTGAATTTCGTTAAGACGGCCCCCCTTAAACATCCACCATGCTTTGTAAAGACTTCTCGATGCCAGGTTTCAATATTTCTTCCGTCTTGTGCAAGCCACTGATCCGGACACAACACATACAGAGGCTTTTGCTCTTCCGCTTTAACAGGAACGTCCATCGGTCCCGCAATTCCACGTATCAATTCAGGCCATCTGCCTTTTTTTAAGGCTTCATCAACTTCGCAAGTCATTGACTCGCAAAGGACGACTCCGGCACAATTTAGACGTTCCGACAAATCATGTGCCTCAATCAACGAACGTCCCGCAAACATCGCCTTCTTGTTCCAATAATACTCACCAGCCGCCAATGCACCACGAATGGGAAGCTTGGCCCCCATCAAATCAGAAAATATCCTACGGCAGAACCGAATAAAGTTCAGGGCTTCAAACTTTCGTAGCAATCCAAAGTCTTCATTGGTAATTCCCTGACTTTGCAGTTCCTGATTTTCAGAAAACCTTTGATGAAAGATAATGCTATCTGAAATAACCGTGCTTTCGATATCGTCAAATCGCGACGTAAACAAAGTTCCATACCTGCCACCATCACCACGACCGTCTTCCTCACTCAAAGTACTTTTTGCCTTTTCAGTCACGGTTTCCACAGTCATCATGACATCCCGTAAGGCGCTCTCCGCAAGATGGGTCGCCATTTGACGGTAACCGAGGATGTCGAAAAAGGCAACCATGCCGTTTCGCTTGAATTGCATGTCATACTTTCGTTGACATTCTATCCATTCTTCAGATTCCTTTTGGTCCTGTTCAGATTCTTTAATCGCGGCGGGATCATCACCACATTTTCTACTTTGACAATCTATCATAACATTGAAACCCTTTCTATACACTTGTTACAAATCGGAATCAACATGTTCCTCATTCCGAGATGGGAGCAAACCAAGGTCTGAGCGAGTAGGAACACCGCTCTCGACGAGGTAGAGGTTGATGTCCATAAGGTTTCATCTCTCAGTCATCTCCTTGATTCCGTTCTTCGGAAAGTATACCACGAACCAGACAATCCAGCACGACGACACGGGTTGAACGTTCCATTTGTCTCCAGCCGAGAGACAAATGACCATCTTTGTGTCCTGTTAGAACGTTCCCTCACTTGTAGACTTTCCATGGGACAGAATACTCCTTACCCGCTACATAGTCTTTTTTGCACTGGATTCCATCTGTTCCATGAAAATGGACAATCCCCGTACGCCGGTCAAACACCTTTGAGCCACTGGAAATATAATAGTATCGTGGTTCAGAACGTAAATATCCATTCACAACCAAACCCAGCAAAATCAGTAGGCCCAGCACAATCAACTGATGAGCCTCCACCCATTTCCTAAGCACCGCCCCTCCTCGTCTTATCCTGTCAAGACCTTGTTGTTCCGTCATGTCACACCTTCCCTTTCATCCTATAGTTCAAACATCATTGCTCCCACGGGCAATGCGGCCAACTCGCCAAAGGTTTTAGAACCTTCTCCCATAATCGGGTGCTAAAATTCCTTGGGTACATTTCGGCACCAGTCCCGAACAGTGGCAACCAGACCGCCGGAGCCAATCGCCACGATAGAGGATGCGGGGATAATCCTCTTTCGATGGTTTTGTTTGCAACAATTCTTCAATTTTACACATCATCGACTTCACCACACAATGCCATCAACAACAACGTATGTATTCTACAATATCGAACCCCTCCCCAGTCAAGCGGAAGTTTTAAGTTTTTTGTGGCATTTCAGTGATGTAGATTGCGGAAGTAAACGCACCCGATTAGGTGTGGTTACTTCCGCAATGGGGAGTAGGAAGAGGTAAGGCAAGC
>CAKQMM010000236.1 GCA_934254755.1 uncultured Clostridia bacterium | reverse complement strand
CAACGATTGCGACACCAACTACTGCAACCTCGATTGCATCGAAATTACTCACGAACAAACTTCTTCGTGCGGAATGAGTACTCCGCACTTCTGCAAATCTTACATGGAAAAATAAGTTTTGCAAACAAACGAAAACGCCGCTACAAAGCGGCGTTTTTTTCGGAGATTTTTTAGAAGCGTTTACGCGGTTATTTCTACCGTTGCGGCGATTTCGTCCGACCGCGGACGGAACTCGAACGCGCGCACGCTTCCCGCCAAACATATAAAACACAAAATAAATACGGCAAAATTTTTCATACAACTAAATTGCGCACATATTTTAAAATTATGTTTTAAGGCAAAAAACAGACAAATTTCGACAAAACGCCGAAATATATTTTACTTTTTTATCCCGTTGTGATAAAATTTTGTAATAAAAATAACGAGGTGTCGCTATGGGAAAATTCATCATCAACAAAACCCCTTCGGGCGCGTTCAATTTTAGTTTATACGCGGTAAACAAAGAAAAAATTCTCGTTTCTTCGGGAATTTACACCACCAAAGCCGCTTGCAAAACGGCTATGGCAAGCATCGCCAAAAACGCAAAGCGTTGCATTGACGAAAACCGCGTTGAAGACAACACTCTTAAAAACCCCACTCCTTTTACCTATCCCAAGTTTGAAATTTACCTTGACAAGGCGGGGCTTTACAGATATCGCTTATTCGCAACCAACGGCGAAAGCATCGCCATGAGCGAAGACGGCTACAAGTCGAAAAGCGGTTGCTTGAACGGCATTAAAAGCGTTGCCGTAAACGCGCAGAACGCCGAACTTCAGGACGATACCGTTAAATAAACTTAAAACCAACAACTTTACTGCACATAATTTTTTATCGATAGAAAATTATAAAAAATTTGCCGCCGAGCTAACTAACGCTCGGCGGCTTTTAATTGCGCTTAAATTAAGTTCACTTCGTATAAATAAAATAGCAAACACCGCCGTATTCGGCAACATAAGCTTCCACTTTAAAATCATCTCCGCTAAAAGACAACGTTTCATTCGGGGCTAAAAGATAATTTTGCGTCGGAATATCCGAATTTGTAATCGTAACGTTCTCACCGTTTACACTGAACGACCCTTTTTGTTTAGTAACTATTCCGTTCTGCTTAGATTTATTTTCAAGATAGTAGGTGTTTTTACCGAAATTAAATTCTATGTAATTATAATCGTAGTGGTTCACCGTTAAATTTAAACATTTAACGCTTGAAAGTTTATATTTTACTTTTTTAGAGTTAGATATTTCAGTCTGGTTTACGCCGGTACCGTTGCCGCTGCCCGAACTATTGTTACTATTGTTCCCCGCATTGGAATTACCTCCAAAATCGCACCCAACAATGCCAAACATCAATATAGCCGATAAAATTACAGTAATAAAACACGTAAATAATTTTTTCATATTGCCTCGCTTTAGCTACCGTTTTGGTAGTTTTTGTTTTATTTTACTACCAAAATGGTAATATGTCAACATAAAGGCATATAAATTATGAAAATAATTTTAGGTGAGCGGCTTAAAGAACTGCGCGAAGATAACAATTTAACGCAAAAACAAATAGCCGAAAAACTTAATATTAACAGCGTAACATATTTACACTATGAAAAATCTCAACGTGAGCCACCCCTTTCTTTGCTCGCCGATATGGCTAAATATTACGGGGTCACGGTTGATTATCTTTTGGGTCTTGAAGATTAAAAGCCGCCGAGCTAATTAACGATCGACGGCTTTTTTATTTTAAATCTCTTTTTGCATGTAGGAGACGGACAAGGTCTTGCCGAATCAAACGTCACCGTAACCGTTTTAACTTCGGGCATATCGTCGCCGCTCGGCTTTTTGTTGCACCCCGAAAGCGTGCCGAGCGCAAGTATTACCGCAAGCGCAAGCGTTAAAATAAGTTTAAGGTTTTTCATTTTTACCCCCGTTCGACAGATGTCCGTTATTTACGCCGCTACGCTTGCCGAAAATATTCAGTTAGTATTTTTTATGCGGGTTTGCCCCGTTTGTTGACTTTTTGCCGATATATACCTCGACCGCATCGAACTTTCGCCGTGCCGCTAAGTTACGCCGTGCCGCTAAGTTGTATATAATCTGAGTTGTATATAATAATTTTATCATAAATTTCCGCTCGTTTGCTTTCCGTATTCTGACTGTTTCACCCGCTGAACCTTTCCTCTTTTCGGAAAGCATACCGAAAATAAAGAAACAATCAAAATTCCCTTTATTCTGCACAAACAAGCACGCTTTCTGCATATAATTCAGTCAAAAATATGCAGAAAGTCAATAGCCGCCCGATTTAACGCTTTGCAAGCGGCAAAAATTACCGTTAAAATCAACTTAAATTTGAATTTTAAACGGTTATCGGCAGATATGTCTGCGCAAGCGCGATATTTTTTTTAAAAATCTCCGTTAAAACGATATACAAAAAAAATTTTTTGTGCTAATATATTAAGGCTATAAGCTTGGAGATGTATCGAAGTGGTCATAACGGCCCTGACTCGAAATCAGGTAGTCCGCAAGGGCTCGTGGGTTCGAATCCCACCGTCTCCGCCAAGTGAAACTCGTTTGAACTTTTGAGGTTCAAGCGAGTTTTTCTCGTTTTTGACGGCTGATTTGCCCCTTTTTTCGATTTTTTCGCCTATACCGGCAAGCAAGTCGTCGGTATCCTTTCTTGTTATCGCCGCCGGGTGATTGGTATCGGTGTTATAG
>CAKQMM010000235.1 GCA_934254755.1 uncultured Clostridia bacterium | reverse complement strand
CCCCGCTCATGACTGCTTTTGCAGATTGACCACAATTGGCATTCAATTCACGTCAACAGACAGGGTTACAACGTTTGAGCGTGAATTTTTTTCGGCGGAACACCACTCGGCGTAATTTTTAGCCCATTTTTGGCGCTGAAATTTCCACGGGCGGTCGCTCTCTCTCGAAGCTTCTGTTCATTCCCACCCGCCCCCGTTGTCTCTTTGTTTCAAGTTCTGTCCGGCCACATTCATGGCGGACCTTCACGCCCGACACGGCAGGCGTGTCAGTCGCGACACGTTCTACATTGAGTATCCGGGCGAGTTGAACGGACGTCTGAAACACACGCTGATCCACCACGACACGCACAGATTCAAGCAGCTCAAAGAGATTGACATTCTAGCGCGAAAAGCAAAGGATGTGACGATCGAGTCTGTCTACGAATGTTCACACGCCAACAAAACTGGTTGCCCGTGCAAGTTCATCTTGAGGGAAGACCAGAGTGGCGAGGTCGTTGGGGAGCACGCAGATGACCTGCTTCACTTCAATGACATCCACTCGTGGCGGATGTTCAAGGCGAAGACGTTGATTTTCAAGGAACTCCTGCACGATCCATTCGTCTCACCACAGACGATAATGGACAGGGTGTATGCCTCGCCGGAGTTCGATGTCGACCAGTTCACGCCTCCGATAGGCTCAATGAAAAACGCGCTCTTGAGGATCAAGACAAAAATGGTTGGTGTGGCGCAGATCGACAAAGTGGCACTCGCAAATTTGTTTTCGTCGACGAGAACACGATCGGGCGATGCCTTCCTACTCTTCGACGGCACACATCCCACACGTGACGGTGAACGCAAACGCGTTGTTGGATTTTCAAGCGGGTTCATGCTCGACGTGGCTCAACGCGGGCGGGGTGTGTTTTTGGGAGACGGAACTTTTGATTCAGTCCCGACGATGTTCAAGCAGCTCTACACGATTCACGCGGAGGTCGACGGGTCTGTCTTTCCGGTTGTCTTTGTGCTCATGGAGGAACGATCAACCGAAGCATACGAGTACGTTTTCAACGCGCTCAAGGAGAGGGGGCTAGTCTTCAAAACGTTCATGACGGACTTCGAAAGCGCGTCGCGGAATGCCGCCCGAAATGTTTTTGGCGACGTTGTTGTGAAGGGCTGTTGGTTTCATTTTACACAGGCGATCATGCGGCGGGCAAAGAAAATAGGGCTTGAAGGGGCATACCGAACATCGGCGTTTGTAAACGCCACAATTCGGCGCCTGTTTGGGCTTCCATTCGTTGCAAGGGACGACGTCGAAGCCGCGCTTTGTGCCGTTGAAAACACACTTGTGCTGTGCCCAGACGACGGTGTTCGACAGAAGCTGCTCGAGCTCATGCGCTACTTTCGGGCAACGTGGATGGGCAAGTACAAACCGCACGAATGGAGTCAATTCAACGACGTCGTGCTGCGGTCAAACAACTGGTCCGAGGCAATCCACGCGGAGCAGTCCAGACGGTTTGTCCGGGCACATCCCAACGTCCGCGTTGTGGTCGAGCCGCGAAAGAGTGTCGAGGCACAGACGCGGGTCGCGTGGAACGAATTCAGATGCAGCCCCATGATTCGAAAAGGAAACAAAGACTCGTTCACTCGCGAGTTGCGCCAGATCCTCAAGAAGAAGGAGTCGCGATGGGCAGGAGACCATCTCGGGTTTCTCGATGCCGTGTCAAAGATTCCCGTTCTTCTCATCTTGCGGTTGGAAAAGAAGCAGCTCGAGTTCTGGCGGGAGAACGTGCACGGACAAGGAGACGCTCTCGATGCGACGGAGCGCCGGCTGAGTGAAGTCGACTCCCTTTTGGAAACGCGGTCCGAGTCGCTTGTGAAGACGCTTGATGCCACCGAAAGAGACGTTGACGCGACACTTTCTGTCATCACGCGGCGGCGACTCGAAACGAGGAAAAGACGGCTGCTCGAGAAGATCCGCCAGAAACGAGACGGCGTCGACGGGCAGCGGGAGACTCCGCCGGCAACCGAACAGATGGTCTTGTGTGACGGAGACACGGACCGTGAAAACGACCGTCCCGGCGGACGCGCTGTGTCGCCAATCACTCGTGGTGACGAACCCGCGATGCTCATTTCAAGCGCGGAGGCCGACGCGGCGAAGGAGATGGGCGCGGTGACCCCCGTGCGACGCCCGAGTGTCCGGCGGAGAAAATCGGTCGTGGCGAAGATGAACGACGCCATCCGGCGTCGGCGGAGACGATAGCGCGCCATTCGTCGACGCGTCGATGCAACGACGCCATCGCCGAGGGCTTCAATCGACTCTTGTTCTCCGTCGTGTTCTTGTTTGTCGCCTCTGCTCGCGGCACCTGCTGCAAGATGCCGTTTCTGAGGAGTGAAACGAATGGCCCGAGCCCCGGTCGTCTGTGTGCTGTGGGATGATTGTCGGAGCTTGATGTGGTGATGTGTTTGGTATCTTCGCCTTGTGAGAATCGGGATTCCGATGCCGCCGGCGACTTGCGTCTTTGGGAGCTCCACTTCGTCAAGTGTGGGATCATTCCTTTTCATTCTCATTTCTTTTTCTTTGACAAAGGGTTTGATTCCGGTATTGAAATATAAACTCTGAGCATCATTATCGGCATATACATTATGTCGGGGCTTTCAACTATCTTTTCGGTAAAACAAATGTCGCATTCCTTGTTTTTAAGCTTTGCTTCCAGCTCTTCAAACTTCACAAGCTTACTTGATATTTCAAAATTTAATTTTTCGTGATAA
>CAKQMM010000234.1 GCA_934254755.1 uncultured Clostridia bacterium | reverse complement strand
TCAAAATTTCTTTTTCTTCCTCACTTAAATCCGCGTTTATCGCAACGTTTCCGAAATCATCCTCTCTTCCGAGCAAGTAATCGGCTGACACCCCGAAAAAATCAGCAAGCGCAATAACGTAATGGCTCGACGGTTCGTTCTGCCCGCTTTCCCAACGCCCTATATTCGCTTGGCTCGTTCCTATTGCTTTTGCGACTTCTTTTTGAAGAAGATTTCTTTCCTTCCTTAACTCTTTTAAACGCATATTTGTTACCTTTCTTTTACAAGTTAATACATTTATGCATATAATTGTTGACAAATACAATTTTTATATATACAATTAAAGTATAAAAACAAATATGTATATTTTAAGGATGTAAACAATGCTCTCTAAATGCGAATTATGCAAAGTAAAAGCAAAACTTGTAAAAAACAATGAAAAATGGGTAGAGGGTTACCTGACGGTGATTAACGATACCGCTTATATAACGACCGACGGCGAAGAAAAGTTTGAGGTTTTAAAAGAAAGCGTTTGCAGAAAAATAGGGATAACGGACAATTTTAATAACGAAATTTTTGAATACGACGTAGTTGACGCGTGGATAGGAAAAGTGCACGGCAATTTTTTAGCGGTATGGGATACGCAAAATTTTGCATACACGTTCATATTTTTAGATCGTTTTATCATAAAACTGCCGATTAAGACTATCGTTAAAGATATGACGGAAAATATTGCCACTTTCCAAAGATTATTCAGCGTATTCGACCACCCCGAATATTTATCCAATTTAGGCATAGACTTAAATTTGAATTTATCTTAAAGTATAAATCGGTAGCGTTTATCCCACAACCAAAGCGAGAAATATATACCCGTCAGTTCTTCGGTGGGATATTTCGCTGACGCTCAATATGACGTAAGATCCCCTATCGGCACTCCGTGCCTCGCAACGACAATACAAGCGGGCAAGGCGAATTTTCGCCTTGCCCGCTTATAGTTACTTTTAATCGCGCTTTACGCTATTTCGTTTTTATCTTCGACAACGCCTTCCTTGCCGCCTTCCACAGGCTTATCTTCACCGCCTTTCTCAGTTAAAACGCCCTTTTCGTCAAAAGTAAACTCCCCTAAACCTACGATAGAAAACGTTTTGTTTACGGCGTCGTATTGACAATACAAACTTTCAATCTCTTCAACCTTTTTATCGTCAATCATCGCGCTAGAGCGAGCCACGCACACGTACTTTCCCGCTACCGTATAATCGCCGTACACTTCAAACGAATACGCACGATCGCCTTGCCCCATCGTAAGCGTCTTTATAAGTTTGCTCTTTTCGGGAACGTAAAAATCTATGGTCTTATTTTCTTCGTTAAGCACGCACAGCGATACCATATCTCCTGCCGAAATTATTTCGACGTATTCGCCCTTATTCTCGTACTTTATATAACTACCGGAGTTTTCGGTGTACCCGTTGGAATAAAATTTAATGACCATATCGGTTTCATTATTCGCCAAAAGTGCCAGATACCCCGTTGCCGTATATTCGCCGATGAGTTCAACGCCCGTCATATCGGGATTAACGCTCACTCTTACCGAAATACTACCGCTGCGAGAAGGAAAATTATATCTGACTTCAAAGTAGACCGTTCCGACCGCAGAGAAATCAAGTTTACCCGTATTTACCATTTCGGAGGTTACCTTGAAAGCCGCGTTTTCGCCGTTGCCGTAACTTACAATGAGTTGTAATTCTTTACATATTTGCTGAATAAACTCTTCAACGCTGTCGCCGACGGTTACGGTAAATTCGCTTTTGCTCAATTCTACGCCCGTAATGGAAATATCGGGTTTTTGAGTGCCGTCTACCAAATTTACCATTACGCTAAATACGCGATCTTTATAGTTTACCGTCATATTATATTCGCCCGCAGTAGAAAAATCTACCGCCGACAAATCAAGCATTTCCGCCGTAACGGCAACCTTAATTTGCTCGCCGCTTTCGTCAACCGTGTTGATATACAAATTATTTATAATATAGTTTTTTATAAATTCTTCTTCGGTAATGCCCGCGTTCGCCTCTATAGAATAAGACGTCAGGCGCGGCGCATTTTGACATTCTCTCGCTACGCCTTCAAAATAAGCCATAGCCTGTTCCATAACGCCGTCTACTTCGCCTGCGCTTTTGGCGGCGTTTATTTGAGCAATCAACTTTTCGCATTCCGTCGCAAACTTCTCGTCGCCTTTAAGATCGGGGTATTCCGCAATTAAAGAATCTTTTTGCTCGTAAACCTGGGTTACGGCAAGATTGCGGTATACTTTCATATCGGGCGTTAATTTACTGCGTATTTCGACCGTCAAATTACCGTATTCCTGCGCGGCGTTGTTCAACTCGTCCGAGGTCGTAGCAGATTGAATTGCACCTATTATCTCGTTATATTTCTTGGTATACTCTTCGCTTTTCGCAAGATCGGGATAAATATTGTTAAACGATTCCCAACTATAACGAATTTCGTTTAAAGCCTCGTCCCGTTCTCTTTCAATGCCCGACGAATTATGTCTGACGTTTTCTTCTATTTCGTTATATTCAGTCAAGTATGCCGAAAGGTCGTTTTCGGTTTGCGCCGACTTAATCGCCTCAATTATTTTGTAATAATGTCCCTCGCAGTTGCTTACGTCGTATTTAGCGGAAAGTTCTTTCCAACGAGTAGTAACCTCTTGCAAGACTTCGCTGCGGCGTTCTTCGCTGACGGTTTCGCTTTCGCCCCGGTTAAGAGG
>CAKQMM010000233.1 GCA_934254755.1 uncultured Clostridia bacterium | reverse complement strand
CCCCCGCCCCGCGATAAAGAGCGCAAGCGCCCCGACGCAAAGCGAATTAAAAGAACTTAAAAGTCGCGTGGACGCAGGCGAAAAATTCGTCCGCGATAAAAGCGAGGAAGCCTTTAAGCTTTGCGCCGAAATTAAAGAAAAGACGAAAGTCTATCTTGAAAAGCTCAAAAAGCTTGCGATAGATTTCGGGGCTAAAAGCGAAGCGGAGCAAGAAGCCGCCGCGCCCGGACTTTTAGCCGCAGCTAAAAAAAGGACGGAAGCGGAAATTACGGCGGCGGACGAAAAGATAAACGCGGCGAAGAAAAAGTTGCTTGACAAAAAATCGACCGACGAGAAAATTAAGTCGGCAGAAGCCGAAAAAGAAGTTTTGGCGGCAAAGGCTCAAGAACTTGAAAAGTCTGAAGTTTTTCTTTCCGCAAAGCTTAAAGAGGCGGAAGAGCGAATTTCGGCGCTTTCTTCAAAACTTGAATATAACAGTTTGAACGAGGCGAAAGAGCATTGCGAACAACTTGCCCGCGAAAAGAAAGTTATCGAAGCGGAAATTGCGTTCGCACGCGAAAATCACGCCAAAAAAAGCGAGAATTACACGGTGCTGTGCGCTAAAATCGAGCAGACCGAAAAGTCGTTTGCCGGTAAGCAGAGCGAAGACCTTTCAACGCTTACGGAGCTCGTTTCAGCGGCGGACGAGGAACAAAAAAGGCTTGCCGAGTGGGAAAAGACCGCCCGCAGCGTTAAAAACGCGAACAAGTCCGCGCTTGATAATTTTACTGCCGCGTATGAAAAGTCGCGCTTAAAAATAATGGAGGCGACGGCTTTAAAATCTCTTTCCGACACTGCGAACGGCACCGTTTCGGGCAAAGAAAAAATAATGCTCGAAACCTATGTGCAGACCACCTACTTCGATAAAATTTTGACCCGCGCGAACGTAAGGCTTCTTATAATGTCGAACGGGCAGTACGAACTCGTCCGCCAAAAAGTTGCCGACAACAACCGCAAACAAGCAGGGCTCGACCTCGACGTCGTAGACCACTTCAACGGCACCACGCGCCCCGTCAAAACGCTGTCGGGCGGGGAGTCGTTCAAAGCGTCGCTTTCGCTTGCGCTCGGGCTTTCGGACGAGATTCAAAGTTTATCGGGCGGGATAAAGCTTGACGCTATGTTCGTTGACGAAGGCTTCGGCTCGTTAGACGACGAGTCGCTCGCCGCCGCGATACGCGCGCTTTTAAGCTTAACCGAGGGTAACCGCACCGTCGGCATAATTTCGCACGTCGGCGAACTCAAAGAAAAAATCGACCGCCGCGTTTACGTCAAAAAAGAAGGCGCGTTCGGAAGCCGCATCGAAATAGAAGCGTAGGTCAAACATTTATTATTTTGGCAAAAATGCTTCGCGCCTAAAAGAACACCCAAGGTGTTTTTCAGGTAGTTAGATATAAAAAATGTTTTCCCTTGGTCGCTTGTAATTACCCGCGCGTTTCAATATATAACCATTATATAATCATTCGGCATTATTCGACAAAATAAGTAAATTATTTTTATAAAAATCGGCTTTTTGACTGAAAACCGACCGCAAAACCCGTTGAAATTTGTCGGCGATTATGTTACCATAAAGTCAATGACAATGAAAGGAGGTTTGATCTATGGGCATGAACGATTCCGCTCAAAAAGCGTTTTACGAAGTTCCTGAAAACGACGAAACTTTGTCTGCTGAAAATCTTGCCGCCGAAATGAAAGATAGTTTTACAGAGCTTATGAACGCGCGCGTAGTTCGTATCGGAAACAGGTTGGTTTTAGACTTCGGCGAGGATGAAATATTCGGGGTTACCTTCGAAAAAATAGGTTAAACCGCATAAGCTTTTACCGCGTTTCGAATTTTATTGCCGAATAGTTGACAAACTGTTTTTTATAAGTTAAAATTACAGTGTTCTACATATTGAGTTATGGGGAGTAGTCGGCCGCAAGGCAATTAAATCTCTAACACGGGCAAACGCTCAGGTTTAATTTTAAATGACAAGACCATACCGCTTTTTTTGCGGTATGGTCTATTTTTTTTTGGTTTTGGTCGTCACAATTAGTTATGTCGTTGCGGTTTTGGGTTTATTGCCGCCTTATGCGGCGTTAGTCGCCACTCGTTGTACGGCAAGTACGGCTTCGGGAGTTTGCTTTGCCAAAATGCGATTTTCATTCCGCAAAAATTCTACTCATAACTGATTGCTCCTCCTCGTCGCTGCGGGAAAATAAGTTTTGCGTTATGCGGTGTTAGTCGCCACTCGTTGTACGGCAAGTACAACTTCGGACAACTGCCTTGCCTAAAACGGCACTAATTCCCAAAACCGCTAACTCATAGCTAATTGTTCCTCCCCGCCGCCGAATTCCGTCATATCTCGCGAAAGCGAAAACAAACTTAAATACAAACAGACTTCACAGAACCCCTAAATTTAACGTAGGGCAGGGGCTTGCTCCTGCCGCCTTAACGTTCGGCAAGTTCAAAATGACGGTGTGCTATCAATCCGCTGACTTAAAATAAAACCTTTATTACCAAAGGAGAAAATATGGACTTTTTACTTGACGCACTGCGCCTTATAACCTGGCGCGAAATCGTTATGTGGATAATAGGCTTAACGCTTATTTACCTTGCGATTAAAAAGGAAATGGAGCCTGCGCTTCTGCTCCCGATAGGCTTCGGCGCGATACTTGTAAACATACCCCTCACCAACGTTTTAAGCGACAGCGCGGGGGCGGGTATTAT
>CAKQMM010000232.1 GCA_934254755.1 uncultured Clostridia bacterium | reverse complement strand
GTCAAGACAGAAAAAACCGCAATGCACAGGCACTGCGGTTCTTTTTGATTTTGACTTTAATCGGCGGCGCGCCTTGAAAACGCTCGGCAAAATCTGCGTTGAATTTATCAAGACCCTTATCCGTTAAGGCGTAATATTTTCTGCGCGAACCGTCAATATTGCTCATACGGTATTCGTTTATTAAATTTTGCGATTTTAAGCGGTTAATAACGGAGTAAAGCGTGCCGAGTTTTACGTCGAAAAACAAATCGTCAATAATCTGTTTAAGCTCGTCGGTGTGTCTGTCGCCGCTTTTTAAAACGTATAAAATTATGCCGTCGGTAAGACCGCGGTAAGTTTCGTTTAATGCCATAATTCACCGTATTTTGTAAGATTTTAAGTAAAATTCGATATTTATATATAATAAGTATATAACATACTTAAATTTATGTCAACGCATTAAAATTATTTTGACAAATTTATGCGCGCGTTTTAAAATGTAATTATGAATTTTACCGTAATAAAATCAAGGCGCAGAACTATTTCAATAACAGTAAACGCGGACGGTTCGGTTACCGTGCGCGCGCCGATAAACGCAAGCATTGATAAAATAAATAAATTCGTCGCCGAAAAGAGCGGCTGGATAGAAAAAACGAAGCGGCGCATAGACGAAAATAACGCCGATTTAAGCGGCGTACTATCGCATGAAAGCGTAATGCTTTTCGGCGAAGTTCTGCCGTTTTACGCTGAATTTAAGCGCGATTTGGTCAAAATAGCAAACTCTTATCTCCCGGAAAGGCTGTTCACGCTCGCCGAAGCGTTTAATTTTAAGTATAAAGGCGTTAAAATTCGCAATTTTAAGGCAAAATGGGGCAGTTTAGATAAAAACGGCGTGGTTTCGCTCAATTTAAAGCTCGTTATGCTCAAAAAAACGCTTATCGATTACGTTTTACTGCACGAACTTTGCCATTTGATAGAGTTTAATCACAGCAAGCGTTTTTACGCGATATTAAATAAAATAGAGCCGAACGCAGAAGCATTAAGGAAAGAATTGAGAAAGTTCGGGGCAATAGCAAGAATAGAGATTTAGCCGGTATTGATTGATCGGAGAAACGCTTATAAAATTAAACGAAGCGGTTTACGTCAGAGCAAAATATTATAAGCGACAGCAAAAATAAGTAAAGCGGCGCACGGTTTTGCGCCCTTTTTGCACGTCTATATCTATGCGTGAAAGTCTGCTTTTACGCATAGATAGGTATAAAAATCGGGTTTATTATAAAATTAACAAAATTTCAAAATTTTAGGACTATTAAGCGATTTTAAATAAAATTTAAACGCTTTAACGTTAATTGAAGATTTTTACCGTTATTTAAAAATTATAATTTTTACTAACGCCGTTTCTTAGCGTTTTACTAAAACGCGTTTTAACAAATTTAAAATTTTTTTCGATTAGCTAATCGCCGTTTTTGACTATATATATAGTTAAACTCAAACGCTTTATTATAATTCTTTAAAACGCCGCTATAAAATTTCACAATAAATCTTTGCGTAAAACACTTGCAAAATGTGAAGTTATGTGCAATTATATATCTATGCTTAAATACGTAATTTTCGCGTCGATTATAGGCGTTTTACTGTTCGTAATTTACCTTATAATAGATTATAAAATTAAAAATCGTAAAAAATTCAGTTACACTTACCGCACGAAAAAATGTTTGATGTCGAATACCGAATTTAAGTATTACACCGCCCTAAAATCTATTTTAACCGGCACGAATTACGTATTATTGCCGCAAATCGCATTGTCGGCAATCGTTGAGCGCAAAGAACCGCATAAATATCAAAGCGAACTTTCGCGGGTTGCAGATTTCGTGATATTTTCACCCGAATTCGCCCCGCTTCTTGTTATCGAAATTAACGACCAAACCCACAACATGCGCTCTCGCCGCTTAAGGGACGAAAAGGTAAAATTCATTTTAAAATCGGCAAATTTGCCGTTACTTACGATTGAAACTTCTACGCGGTTCGACGTTTTGCAAATAGCAAAATCAATGCGTGCTTGCGGCATAAACGTAAACATCAGGAGCATTTACAATGGACTACTCTAACGATTATTATAAACAACGCGAGATATCTTCGCTCGAAAAAATCGAACGGCTTGAAGAAGATATGCCGCCGATGACGAAAGAATTTGTACTCGGAATAACCGAATACACATCTCCCTTAACGCGGCTTAATTACGTATACGACCTACGCATTTTTTTCGACTTTTTGGTTAAAACGAAGTTTAAAAAGAAAGTTGCGCTCGACTTAAATCTCGGCGACTTAGAAGAGCTTGATATAACCGATTTTGAAAACTATCTTGCGTATCTTACGAAATATGAGTTTATGGGTAGATGCGAAATGTGCTCAGAGCGTGCAAAATCGCGCAAGCTTGCAACGGTTCGCGCATTTTTCAAATACTTTTTTAATAAAGGTAAACTCACAAAAAACGTTGCCGCAAAAATAGCGACCCCCAAAAAGCACGAAAAAGAAATTATCCGATTAGAAGGCGGCGAGGTTCACAATTTGATAGCTGCGGCGGTGAGCGGCGACACGCTTAACGACCGCCAGAAAGCTTACCACGAAAACACCCGCATACGCGACGTGGCGATTTTAACCCTCTTTTTAGGAACGGGAATACGAAACAGCGAACTTGTCGGGCTCAATATCGACGACGTGAATTTCGACTCTATGAGTTTTGCCGTTACCCGTAAAGGCGGTAACCGCACTATTTTATATTTTAACGACGAA
>CAKQMM010000231.1 GCA_934254755.1 uncultured Clostridia bacterium | reverse complement strand
CTAAAGTTGTATACGATCCCCTTACACTCTTTGTATACCATCTTTCTCTTGACACAAGCCCCCGCCCTACGTTAGGTTTGCGGGTTCTATAAGTACCGCCCGTGTTTAACTTTCGCGAGATATTTTGCTCGTTTACACGCCGTTTTAAGCGCATTGCAACAAGGCGGCGATAAAGCGAGCGTTTTAAAATTTATTTAAAAGCGGCAAATTAAACGAAAAAACCGCCGGAAGCGTTTCCGACGGTTTTAATTCGATTTAACTAATCGAGTTCGTTCGTATGATTATAAGTTTTAAATAGTTCGCGCAAAACGTCGTAATGGGCTTCGCAATCAAGCCAGTGTCCGAGCATATCTGCGTTTTCGGGCGGCACTGCCATTTTATAATAAGGCACGGTTTCGCAAAACGCGCGCCAGCCGTTTACATACGAGCCGTCCGCAAGCGTTTTTCCGCGTTCGTATAAGCCGTTTAGTATTTTATTTTTTTCCTTCCCTTCGGCAAGGTACAGCATATCATCTTTCATAACGACGGGGACGGGCGTAAATTTTATTCCCGATTTATCTACGTCTAAAACGACGGCAAGCCCGTTGTTCCATAAAGCTTCCTTTTCGGTTCCGTGAGCCTTTTTGTCTATAAAGTAAAAATTACCTTGACCGTAGAGTATATGACCGCCGTCATAATTTTCATAACAACCAACGCAATGGCTGTGTTGACACAAAACAACGTCCGCGCCATGCTTTATCATAGAGCGGCATAGTTTATAAAGGCGCGGCGAAGGATATCTGCAAAATTCTTTGCCGCCGTGGTAAACAACTATAACGTAATCGGCTTTTTTCTTTGCCGCCATTATATCGTCGGATGTATCGTACGGGTCGTAAGGGCGCGCGCCTTCTCTGTTTTCGAGCGCGTATGTATATTCGTGCTCGCAAACGTCTATAACCGCTATTTTAAGCCCGTCCCTTTCTATAATATAGTCATTACGCGAGTCGGCTTCGTTTTTACCGTAACCGGTATATTTTATACCGTTTTTATCAAGCTCTCTCACGGTATCTTTAACGCCTTCTTTACCGAAGTCAAAAATATGATTGTTCGAGAGCGTTACGAAGGTCACACCCGCCCCTTTAAGCACTTCGCACGTGCCGAAAGGCGCTTTTAAGTGCGGACCGAATTTTTTGATTCTGTTCTCTGACTCGGTAACGGCACACTCAAGGTTTACGGCTAATTCGTCCGCCGTTTTAAATAAGTTTAAAACGCCTTTATCGAAAACTTTTTCCGCATTGCCGGAAGATAACCCCGCAAGAGGTTCACCGGATAATTCGTTTGAAAAATCACCGCCGATAATTATACGCATACTATTGTCCCTTTAAAATATTTACGTAAATATGATAACACCGCCGTATCCCTTTGTCAATGCGATATTTTACTTTGTGTTTTAAGTTGTTATAAATAAAGCAACTTAAATTATGCGCAAACTTTAAAAACAGTTTATTAAAAGTAAGCGCTTAATTTAAGGTTGCTATACATCCGACTTGTCGGAAGTTTAGTCTTTTTGCTGAAAGCAAAAAGACTAAAAAATACGGAATGCGTTGTTGCATTCCGTATTTTTTAAATCTTTGGTCTGAGTGAGAAGATTTGAACTTCCGACCTCTTGAACCCCATTCAAGCGCGCTACCAAACTGCGCTACACCCAGAAATGATTTATCGGCGCGAGTGCACCCGCGCCGACAAGAAATGGAGCTGATAATCGGACTTGAACCGACGACCTCGTCCTTACCAAGGACGTGCTCTACCAACTGAGCCATATCAGCACACCAAATCGGCTATAATATATTACCATATACCCGCCGATTTGTCTACCGTTTTTAGTAAGTTTTTTAAATTTTATTTTTTATAACGCTCTCTCGCGTGATAGTGGGTGTGAAGAAGCCCGTGAGCCTTTTCGCCGCCGATTTCGCCGAGATAATCTTTATAAAGTTCTTGAATTTGCGGGTTGTTGTGCGATTGGCGAAGGGTATTTTTTTCGTCTTCGCTGTAAAGCGCGGCAGCACGCTTTTGAGCGTAAGTATCTTCGATATCCAAATCTTCGTTCGGCATAAATACCGAGCGGACTATCGGCTGACCGCCGCCGTTTACGCAACCGCCGGGGCAGCACATAATTTCGATAAACGCATACTGTGACTTACCGTTTCTTATATCGTCCAAAATAGGCTTAGCATTCTTCATTCCGCTTGCAACGGCAACTTTAAGCGTTTTGCCGTTAAGGTCAAATTCCGCTTCTTTAACGCCTTCCATGCCCCTTACGGCGGTGAACGCGAGCAAGTCCGCTTCTTTACCCGTAAGCGCGTGGTAAGCCGTTCTTAAAGCCGCTTCTATAACGCCGCCGCTTGCGCCGAATATAACGCCCGCGCCCGAATATTCGCCGATTAAGTCTGTATCGAAAGCTTCGTCTTTCAAGCGGTTGAAGTTGATGCCCGAACGCTTTATAAGGCGGGCAAGTTCGCGCGTGGTTAAAACGGCGTCAACGTCCCTATACTCGCCGCGGGCAAGTTCGGGGCGTTCTTTTTCAAACTTTTTAGCGGTGCACGGCATTACCGACACGACGAAAATATTCGCAGGATCGATGCCGTTTTTCTCGGCGTAATACGATTTTATTATCGAGCCGAGCATTTCGTGCGGGGACTTGCAGGACGATAAGTGATTTAAAATATCGCCGTAATAATACTCTGCATAGTTGACCCAGCCGGGCGAGAAAGTAGTTATCTTCTTTAGCTGTCTGTTTTTATTTTCTCGGTGCAAAAT
>CAKQMM010000230.1 GCA_934254755.1 uncultured Clostridia bacterium | reverse complement strand
TATGAAAATGCTGTTTTTCGGGGTAACTTTGCACAACCTGCCCGAAGGTATGGCCGTCGGAATAGTTTATGCGGGCATATTAAGCGGAGAAACGGCTGTGAGTTTGAGCGGGGCGGCGGCACTGTCGCTCGGCATAGCGGTGCAAAACATCCCCGAAGGGGCGATTATTTCAATGCCGCTTGCTTCCTTAGGAATGGGCAAAAAAAAGGCGTGCTTTTTCGGTGTTTTGTCGGGCGTGGTGGAACCCGTCGGCGGGCTTATCGCCGTCGCGTTTTTTCGGCTTGCAAAATTTATCGCGCCGTTTTTGTTAAGTTTTGCCGCCGGCGCGATGATTTTCGTCGCGATAAAAGAACTCGTGCCCGAAAGCATATTAAAGTCAAAGTTTATCGCAACTCTTGCTTTTTTGCTCGGCTTTATTTTAATGACATCTCTTGATATATGTTTGTAGTCGTCGTAATTAGTTATATCGTTGCGTTTTTGGGTTTATTGCCGCCTTATGCGGCGTTAGTTATCGCTTGCAGTACAAAAAGTACAGCGTCGGGCAACTGCCTTGCCTAAAACGGCACTAATTCCCAAAACCGCTAACTCATAACTAATTGCTCCTCCTCGTGCATTACGCAATATTCCTCCTTGCCATTCGCGATGGTCAGTGATGAGCGAAATATCTCGCGGAAGCGGCAAGCGTCGCTTGCTTTTTGTGATACACTCTACGTTTTAGGCTGAAAAATACTTTTTGCTTTGTCATATTGAGCGTTAGCGAAATATCTCGCGGAAGCGAAAGCAAAGTTAAACGCGGGCAGACTTTAAAACATTCCGTAAAACTTAACGTAGGGCAGGGGCTTGCTCCTGCCGCTTTTAACAGGTGGCGTTTATGTATAACCAGCCAATCCCCCCGTTTTCGCAAAAAAATGCGAAAACACCCCCCTTTAACAAGTGGGGCAAGGCAAATCCGTCTCCTTGCATATAACAATAAAAAACTCTTAACCGCTGATGCGATTAAGAGTTTTTTTGGTGCCGGAGATCGGATTACGCGCAAAGCGTAAACGCTTTCGCTTGCGGGGGGCTGCGGCATAGCCTCGCCCAAATTTGCTAAAAACGCTACACTGTACCGTTTTTTTTTACGCAAATTTACCCAAGGGTTCCAATCCGTCTCCTTGCATGTAGAATTAAAAAAATCGCAAGTGCAAATGCACTTACGATTTTTTTGGTGCCGGAGATCGGATTTGAACCGATACGGTGTTGCCACCGAGGGATTTTAAGTCCCTTGCGTCTGCCAGTTCCGCCACTTCGGCATACGTAATTCAAATTACTTAGATATAATACTACTAAATTTTTTATTTGTCAATTACTTAAAAGTCAAAATTTTAGTTTAAAGCTAATTTTTTAAAATCGTTCGCTATCGGGCACGCCTAACAAATCGTAAACGCTTACCCCGTATAACTTAGATAATTCAACAAGCTTTTCATATTCGGGGCGTGAAATATCGTTTTCCCAGTCGCTTACGTTTGACTGTCTTATCCCCATTTTGTCGGCAACTTGCTGCTGCGTAAGTCCGCTTTCTTTCCGCGCGGTCTTAAAAAATATCCCGTAGTTCATAACTTTAATTTTACAAAAATGTGCTTTGCACATTGACAAATATGTGCAATACACATATAATTAAAACAGTTATGACGGCGAATAAACAAATTAAATCTAAACAGCGTGTTAAAGAGCGGGGTGAAGTTTTCACTAACGAGCGCGAAGTTAAAGCAATGTGCGACCTTGCCGCCAACGAGTGCGACAGGATAGAGAGCCGTTGCTTAGAGCCCGCATGCGGCAACGGGAATTTCCTTGCCGAAATTTTGACCCGCAAACTTAGAACGGCAAAGCGGCTTTACGGCAAAAACGCTTACGATTACGAGCGGTTTTCGGTGCTTGCAATAAGCAGTTTATACGGCGTTGATATTATGCAGGATAACGTTTCAGAGTGTAGGGAGCGGCTTTTTAAAATATGGGATAAAGAGTACAAAGCCGTATGCAAAAAGTCAACGAATGACGAAACCCGCGCGGCGGTTAAATATATACTGTCAAAAAATATTTTATGCGGCAACGCCTTAACTTTAATGTGCGTTGACGAAAATCAGAACGATTTACCTACCCCCATAGTTTTCCCCGAATGGAGTTACGTTCAGGGCGTTAAGTTAAAGCGGCGCGATTTCAGGTTAGACGTTATGCTTATGGTAAACGATAAGCCGAAAAACGGCAAGCCGCTAAGTTTAAGCGGCTTACCAGAGGCCTTGCGTAAATTCGTTACAGTGAACCCCGTTACGAAAGAATTTATTGCCGTGCCGATATGCGAATATCCGCCCGTGCATTTTAAAAAGGTTGACGAAAATGGCTGAATCTTTTTTTGACAAATTAAACAAAAACAAAACTTTGCACACGCCCGACGTTTTAAGTTGCTTATCTAACTTATCTAACGACGAAGTTTTTACGTCGCCCGAAGTCGCCAACAAAATGCTTGATTTAGTGCCGCAAGAGTTGTTCAGCGACTCGAACGCCAAATTTTTAGACCCCGCTTGTAAAACGGGCGTTTTTTTGCGTGAAATAGCAAAGCGGCTTATCGTGGGGCTAAAAGATAAAATACCCGATTTAAATAAGCGAATTGACCATATTTTCCACAACCAGCTTTACGGGATAGCGATAACCGAACTTACAAGTTTATTATCCCGCAGAAGTTTGTATTGCTCGAAGTACCCAAACGGCGAATATTCTATATCGCACTTTGACACAGCCGAAGGGAATATCCGTTTTCGACGGATAAGCC
>CAKQMM010000229.1 GCA_934254755.1 uncultured Clostridia bacterium | reverse complement strand
CTCCCGCTCCGCGCGGAATTCCTCAGATAGAAGTTACATTCGATATCGACGCGAACGGCATCGTTCACGTAACCGCGAAAGACTTAGGCACTCAAAAGTCCGCCGATATAACCATTACTTCTTCCACCAATCTTTCCGAAGACGAAATCAACAAAGCGGTTAAGGAAGCGCAGGAATACGAAGAAGAAGATAAAAAGCGCAAAGAAAGCGTCGAAGCGAGAAACGGTCTTGACGGAATGATATTCCAGATGGAAAAAACGCTTAAAGAAAACGGCGACAAACTCCCCGAAGAAGATAAAGCAAAACTCGAAGAGCTCATCAAAGACGCTAAAACCGAACTCGAATCTAACGACGATGCGAGAATCAAGGCGGCGACCGAAAAACTTTCAACCGAAGCGCAGGCGATATTCGCTAAACTTTA
This sequence comes from uncultured Clostridia bacterium, assembly GCA_934254755.1. GTDB lineage: Bacteria > Bacillota > Clostridia > Christensenellales > Borkfalkiaceae > HGM11412. The sequence continues at coordinate 2,391 of CAKQMM010000229.1, read as the reverse complement.
TCAGCAAGCGGGCGGTCAACCGGGCGCGGATAACGCGCAAGGCGCAGGCGACGGCGACACCGAATTCCATCAGAACTAATATCGTCCGCTAAAAGCGGCAAGCAAAATCTTAGTGGAGGGGCAGATTCGCTCCTTCACTAACTTAATTATTAAGGTGAAACTATGGCAAATTATTACGAGACTTTGGGCGTATCTAAAACCGCCACGCAGGACGAGATAAAGTCGGCGTACAGAAAACTCGTTAAACAATATCACCCCGACTTACACCCCGGTGACGCGGCGTGCGCGGCTAAGTTCAAAGAAATAAACGAAGCGAACGAAGTTTTGTCCGACCCCGAAAAACGCAAGCAGTACGACTTCCAGCAAGAGCACCCGAATATGGGCGGCTTTGGAGGATTCAGCGGCGGCGGGTTCAGCGGAAGCGGCGATTTCGGAGGCTTCGGAGATATCTTCGGCGACATATTCAGTCAATTTACGGGCGGCGGGAGAGCGGAAGAAGCGAACAAAAAGGGGCAAGACGTCACTTTGGAAGTCGAACTTTCGTTTCTGGACGCGGCAAAGGGTTGCAAAAAAGAAGTTACTTACGTCCGCAAAGAACCTTGCGCGGCTTGTAAGGGTACGGGCGCGAAAGACGGCACCAAATACACCACTTGCGCAAAGTGTAAGGGCAAAGGCAAAATTCAGTACGTTTCGGGCGGCGGGTTTTTCCAGACCGTCAGCGTAAAAACTTGTCCCGACTGCGGAGGCACGGGTAAAAACATAACCGAAAAGTGCGACGTATGTAAAGGGCTTGGCTACAACAAGACGAAAACCACCGTCGCCTTCGATATACCCGCGGGCGCGGACACTAATTCTTACATTCAAAAACGCGGCTTTGGCGATGCCTCTACGACGGGCGGCGAAGCGGGCGACTTGATAGTCGTTTTCAAAGTATTGCCGCATAAAATTTTCAAGCGTAAGAATTACGATTTGTACGTCGAACTACCCATTACTTATAAAACGGCGTGCCTCGGCGGTACGGTTAGAGTTCCCACGCTCGACACCGTCATCGACTATAATATCCCCGAAGGTACTCAGAGCGGAAAAACTTTCGTCATACGCGGCAAAGGTATAAAATCGCGCATGGGTACGGGCGACTTGTACGTGACGGTCGTCGTAGAAGTTCCCGCTAAGCTTACGAAGGCTCAGAAAGCGGAACTTGAAAACTTAGACGAAACGCTCGACGTGAAGCAGTACGACAAACTTAAAGCCTATAAAGCGAACTTATCCGCTTTATACGGCGAAAAATAATTTTAACGCCTAATACGGGTCGCTAAAATTTAAGGAAATTAAAAATCTCGGCATTTGTGCCGAGATTTTTTAATTATTTAGTGTTTTTTTTGCGCAGCGATATCGGGGTCAAGTCGTTTACGTAGGTGTTCCATGCGTCCATGCGGTCAAGCTCGTCAAGGGTGCGCATTACTTTTGCGGGTACGCCCGCAACGAGGCTGTTCGGCGGCACGTCTTTCGTGACGACCGCGCCCGCCGCTATAACGGAATTTTTGCCTATGGTAACGCCGCCCGTTATCGTCGCGCCGGAGCATATCCACACGCCGTCTTCAATGGTTATCGGCGCGCCGTACTCTAAGTCGTGTTCGCCGTCGGGATAGTTCTGAACCAAGCGTTCTTCGGCAAGTAGGGGGTGGAGCGGGGTAACGATGTTTACGCCCACGCCTATCCATACCTGATCGCCTAAAGTTACGGGACAAACGTCAGAGATGCAGCAGTTTAAGTTTATAAAGCAGTTTTTGCCCACTTTTATGTTGTAGCCGTATTCGCAGTAAAAAGGCGAAAACACGCCTAAATTTTTGCCTTTAGCGTCGGGAATAAGTTCTTCGAGCGCGCGCTGTTTCTTTTTAGGGCGTTTGTAACTTATATTATTGAATTTCTGACTGCCGTAAAGCCCGTGCATGTGGTTTTTTTCTAAATCGGGGCTCGATGAATTGTAAAATTTACCGCATATCATTCTTTCCCATTCGGCGGATTTGATAACGCTGCTCATAAAATAGCTCCTTTTATCGGGGTTAGCCCCCACGCTTTTAAACGCATCGACAAACGCGCATATCGGCATTTTAACATAAATAAATAAAAAGTAAAGCGTTTTAAAACAAAAAACCGCGTGTTTTAAATAAAATCTGTCCGCGAACTTGTTTTTTTAAAAAACCATGTTAAAATTTTCGTATAAACGAACTGAAAGGCGGATTTTATGGGGCATTTATACAATAACGGCGCGACCGATTATAAAATAGTTTTGCCGGAACTAAGCAGTAAAATCGAAGACTATGCGGCGGAAGAACTGTCCGAAATTTTCGGCGTTGCCGGGGTCTGCATAAAAACCGTGCGCGATAACGA
>CAKQMM010000228.1 GCA_934254755.1 uncultured Clostridia bacterium | reverse complement strand
GAAGTTAAAAACAAATAGGTGAATTATGAATAATATTTTAACGCTTAACAATATAAGCGACCACATATTCGACGTTTTAAAAAGCGATTATGCGGTTTCGGATAACGCTGAAAACCCCGTCGGCATACTCGTAAGAAGCTTCGATATGCACGACTATAACCTCCCCGAAAGCGTTCTTGCCGTAGCAAGGGCGGGCGCGGGAGTAAACAACATTCCCACCGCCGAATACGCCGAAAAAGGCGTCGTCGTTTTCAACACCCCGGGCGCGAACGCAAACGCGGTGAACGAACTCGTAATCGCGGCACTGCTTCTCGGTTCGCGTAAAATCGTACCCGCGGTCGAATGGGTCAAAACCCTTAAAGGCGACGCGGAACTTTCCAAAAAAATCGAAAAAGGCAAAAAGCAATTTATCGGCGGAGAGCTGTCGGGCAAAAAACTCGGCGTTATAGGTCTCGGCGCGATAGGCGCAAGGGTCGCGAACACCGCCCTCGGCTTAAACATGCAGGTTTTGGGTTACGACCCGTTTATGTCCGTTTCAAGCGCGCTTCACCTTTCCCGCCACGTCAACACCACCAACGATATAGACGAAATTTTTAAAACGTGCGACTATATAACCGTACACGTCCCCTACACCGAGAAAAACAAAGGGCTTTTAGGTAAAGAAAAAATCGACCTTATGAAAAAGGGCGTAGTTCTCGTAAACCTTGCCCGCGGCGAACTTGCCGACGCGAAAGCGGTTTTGGACGGCGTTAAAAGCGGCGTTATTTCAAGATATATAACGGACTTTCCGTCCGACGAGTTAATCGGCGAAGAAAACGTTATCTGCATCCCCCACCTCGGCGCGTCTACCCCCGAAGCGGAAGACAACTGCGCAGTTATGGCAGCAAAGGAACTTAAAGATTATATCGAAAACGGCAACATCGTGAACAGCGTGAACTACCCCGCTTGCTCCGCGCCTAAGTCTTCTGCGGTCCGCATCACCATTCTCCACAAAAACCAGCAGAACATGATAGCTCAGTTCACCGCGATTTTAGCCGAAAAATCTATCAACATAGATAACTTTTTGAACTCGTCGAAAGGCGACTACGCTTATTCGATGATAGACATTCCGTCGATTGACGACGAAACGGTTGAAAAACTTAAAAAAGTCAACGGCGTTATAAAAGTAAGAAAAATTTAACTTTTTGCCGTTCGGCAACCGCCGAACGGCTTTTTTACAATTATGCGGCGCAACAAACATTTCCCGATTTTTATTTGTTTTTTAGTGTTTATAACAATCGCATTATCGGCGTTCGCTCTCTTCGCATGCGGAAAACCTTCAACGGAAAACATCGAACGCAGTGAAAATAACGGCGGCGACGTTTCTGTGGAAACGCCGTGCGACTTAACGCTCGTAAAAAACGCTAAACGGATAATAACCCAACTAAACAAAGAGTTTTCGCAAGAAATTTATTACAACGGCGTTAATAACGAAGGTTATTCGTTTTTCATGGCACGCGCCGCAATAAGCGAACTCAGCGATTATTTAATCATGTTGCAAAATAACGGCAACTCCCGCGCATTTGACGAAAACTCGCCCTATCCGCTCGTTTATAACGAGAGTTTTTCAGTTTACGAAATACCGTTTTCAACCGAACCCTATCTGTCCGTTAAATTCACTCTCGACAGCGACGGAAACGCTAAACTCGCAAGAATTTTTTTAAACGACGGCGAAATTTTTGAAACAAGCCATGACCCCGACGTTAATATAAATTGAGTATGCTATGCAATTGAAAGCCGCGGCGAAGATTTTTCGCCGCGGCTTTAATTTTGCTACGATTTAATATCCGAAAAATTCGTTAGGCGTAACGCCGAATTTTTTACAAATCGTTAAAATAGATTCGTACGTCGGTTTTTTGCGCCCGAGCAGCCACTGGCTTACCGTGGTTTGATTTACTCCGATAATGAGTGCAAATGCTTGTTGACTGTACGAGTTTTTAATCATTATATCTTTAATTACGTCAATATACGGATACGCCGCTTTATCCCGCTCGCGTTTAGCGGCGTTTATATTATTCACTCTACTACTCACGTTATAGCCGCTTGCAATGGCGTTGATTTTATTCTCGCCGTATTTTTCTTCCCTTTTATCGGTAGTTTTTTTATCAATAACTTTGTTTGCCGTTTTATTCTTAATTATGTCCATAACGATATATTATTATTTTTTAGGTCAAAAGACTTAACTTAGGTCAAAAGACCTATGTATAATATAACCAATACAAGTTTAGGCTAAAAGACCTAAACACAGTAATAAAGGAGTTATGTTATGAAAAAAATACTATTGATTATTATGGCTGTAACTATAATTATAAGCTTAATCGGCTGTTCTGACGTTTCGTCGGGTAACGGAAACACATTAAACGGCGGCAGCGGTACCTCGGTCACCGATAACGGTAAGACGAATAACAACAGCGGAAGTTCTTCGACTACAAATAACAAACCGGCCGCAAAATACGAATTAGTAGGAAAACCCGAAATGTCTTACGAATACGAAAGTTATCTCGGTTACGCCGTCAGCATCAAAGGGAAATTAAAAAACACTTCAAAAAAAGATTTTAATTACGTCAGTGTGACTTTTGCTATATTCGATGAAGACGGCAATCAGATAGATACGGCTCTCGACAACATAAACTACTTACAAGTCGGCGGAACGTGGGCGTTTAACGCAACCCCGATTACTTATTTTGAAGAGGAACCGAGTTTGTTTGAATTTAAACTGGTAGACGTTACGTTTTTTTAAATATAAAGCCGCGGCGAGATTTTTCGCCGCGGC
>CAKQMM010000227.1 GCA_934254755.1 uncultured Clostridia bacterium | reverse complement strand
TGCAAGCGAGTTTAACGCCGATTTAACAAATTTTGCGCCGCTAAAACTTAATGCGGTTCAGCCACCGTTCGGCTAACAAAGCATAAACCAATTTGAAACGGCAAAAAACTACGACATAACCAATTGCGACGACTAAACCGCTTGTTCCTTACGCTCGTTCATCGGCTTTATGGTGTATGCTATGTAAGTTAAGTGGTCGCCCAAACGCTCTAAGTTAGAAACGAGGTTAATGAAAATGCTGCTGTTTTCGGCTTTACATTCGCCGCGGTTAAGGCGTTCTATATGCGAGTCTATAAGGTGTTTACGCATTGCGTCGATAGATTCTTCAACCACGTCTATCTCGTTTATGACGGCGGCGTTTTTGGTCAGAATCGCTTCTTTGGTTAGGTTAAACAGGTTTTCGATGCGGTTCACCATTTCGTTAAGTTCACCCTTAACCCCCTCGCTGAAAGTAAGGTTATCTTCCACTTCGTGGCGGGTGTATTTGGTAAAGTTGTCCGCTATTTCGGCGATACGCATTATGTCGCCGATGTTGTTGTGAATGTCGTTTATCTTCTTTTCTTCGGTAAGCCCCGTATTAAGCGAAACCTTAATTAAATAGTCGGTTATCTGCTTGCTCATCTTATCGCAAACCGATATATCTGCGACCGTTTCCGAAAGCTCGTCTGAATTTTTATCGTAAAACGCTTTGTAGGCGTTTCTGAACGACTGCATTGCTATATCCGCAAGGCGCATCGTTTCCTTTTCGACCTGCTCTATCGCGAGCGAAGTGTTCTGAATAATGCGCTCATCAAGTAGTGTGATATTTTCTTCTTTAACGGGCTTATCTTTAACCAAGAATGTTGCAATTTTTACAAAAACGTTGGTAAACGGCAAGAAAACTATCGTTCCCACTACGTTAAAGAAGGTGTGAAACATTGCGATTTGCGTAGCCGTTTCTTTAAACCATTTGCCGAAAGTCGCGTCCATAAAGCCGGGGAATATAAGCAGAATTATAAAGAATATAATCGACCCGAAGGTGTTGAACAAAAGGTGAATTAAACTTGCGCGCTTTGCGTTGGGGGAGGCGCCGAAACTCGACATAAGCGCGGTAACGCACGAGCCGATGTTCGTACCTAAAATTATAAATAAGACGGAGTTGCCGCCGTCGCCTATCTGAAGCCCCGCCGCCGCGATAGAGATAAGTATGGACGTTATCGCCGCGCTCGACTGAACGAGAGCGGTTAAGAAAATACCTATCAAAAACATTAAAAACGGGTTGGTTACGAGAGTGAAAACGTCGCCCGCTTCTTCTTTAAGCGGAGTAAGAGACGCGGACATAAGCCCCAGACCTATGAATATAAGCCCTAAGCCGGTTATAATAAAGCCTGCTTTTTTGGTTGTTTCTTTTTTGCTTATCATCGTCATTAAAATGCCGATAAAAGCTATTATTTTTATGTATTTGCTGAACTCGAAAGCGGAAAGCGCGGCTATTTGCGCGGTAAGCGTGGTGCCGATGTTCGCGCCCATTATCATGGCGGTTGCCTGCGCCAAACTTATCATTCCGACGTTTACGAAGCCGACGATTAAAACGGTGGTCAGCCCCGAACTTTGAACCAAAGCCGTGGTGACCATACCTATCCCGACGTTCACCATTTTATTGTTTGCGGTTTTGTTGAATATATCTTTAATACCGGTTGTCGCAAGCTGCTCTATGTTGGAAGACAAAAGTTTTACCCCCACCAAAAAAACGCTCGCCCCGGCGAACAATTCAATTAAAACCATTATTATCGTTTGTGCGTTCATATCTCTCTCCTGACTCGTTCTTCTCTTTTCTCTCTCCGTAAATTCGGTTTACGAAATTTATAATTCCCGCTCGTATATCGGGACGCTGACCAAAGGTATTTTGCGGCTTACCCGCAAGTTTTAATAGGGAATGTTTTCCCTAACCAAAAAACGACGTATCGCCGCCCCTTACGCTTAATGCGAAAAGGCGTCGATACGTCGAAATATCAACTTTGTTTTGCTATTTCCTGAACAAGGCGCATATCCGCCTTGCCCTGATAGTTTTGTTTAAAATGCTTCATCACCGAGGGCATAGATTTATCTTCGAGCCCCGCAATTATAGCGACTATTTCTTCTTTCGATAAAAGTTTAGGCAGATATTTTTTGATAACCTCTATCTGCTTGGTTAAACTTTGCACGTTCTCGTCGCGCCCCGCTTTTATAAAACCTTCGCGCTCTTCGACGAGTTCCTTTTCCGCTTTCTGTAAAAGCCCGCTTATATCGGCTTCGGAAACTTCAGCCCCTTGCGCGCGCTTTTCGATGGATAAGTTCATTATTTTGGTGATGATAACGTTTAACGCAGAAACTGCGTCTTTATCGTGCGATTTCATCGCCTCAACCTTTTGTTTTTTAAAAAATTCGAGCGTCATTCTATTTTGCTCCTTCAAAATTCAAAATTTTATCGACAGCCGCGTCTAAAAACCCGACGTCGAGTTGTTCGACTTTGCCCGCGTCGACAAGTTCGCGCGTTTTTTCGCTTATGGGGATATTGCCCAAAAACTCAACGCCGAATTTACTTGCAACTTCCTCGGTTTTACCCTTGCCGAATGGGTAAATAACTTCGCCGCAACGGGGGCACTTTAAGTAACTCATGTTCTCTATAACGCCGACGACGGGAATGTTCATCATCGCCGCCATGTTATAAGACTTTTCAACCACCATTTTAACTAAGTCTTGCGGGGTGGTTACGATAACCGCGCCCGTTATGGGGATGCTTTGGAAAACCGTCAGCGGTACGTCGCCCGTTCCCGGGGGCATATCTATAAAT
>CAKQMM010000226.1 GCA_934254755.1 uncultured Clostridia bacterium | reverse complement strand
ACGAATAATTAGCATACGCTTTTTCAAACGAATTGCAAAGTTTGACCAACCATTCGTCGCCATACCCCGCTTTATAAGTAAAAATCGTAAGTTTTGTTTTTGTCGGGTCGTCTTTTTTGGACGAACCGCCGTTATCGTTTTTTCCGCAAGAAACCATAACAAACATGGTTAAAAGCGCTATTGCGACGCTTAATAATTTTTTCAAAAAAGAATTCTTCATAGTTGCCTCCGAAATCATATAGCCGCACCTTAAGGATACGTATATTTGTTTAAATTATAAATCGCATATTATTGTTTTTCAATATTCTTTTTACTTGTTTTATTTCTTTTTTTACTGATTTTAATGTTTTAAACTCGATTAAATCTTAATTATGCCTGTTGACAACGCTTTAAACGAGTGATAATATTTACTTAGGTAAAAACAATGGGCAAAAAGAAAGTTACTTCGACAACCGAAACATGGAAATTAGAAACGCTGTTCTTTTACTTCAGAACGGGCGATTATCCCATTTACCATGACCATAAGGGGTCTTGGGAATTTTTGTACGTGACGTCGGGCGAGTACACCCATAAAATCAACAAAAAGAAATTCATAATTAAACCGCAGACTTTGTGCGTGCTTCGCCCTGACGATTATCATTCTACGCACGAGAACGTTCCCGACTCTTCGTATATAACGTGTCGCGTAAAAACCGAATATTTTATGTCTTTAATGAGTTTTTTAAGCCGCGACGTAATAAGTAAATTACAGTCTTTAGACGAGATCGCTTTTCACGTATCTTCGGGCAGAAACCAACATATAAACGAGATTAAAAACGTCTTTTTGTCATCTTCCGATTTCGATTATAGCTTAATGTGCGACGCATTGTTGCTTACTTATGCCGAATGTATTATCAATCAATTCGCCAAAGAAAAAACGCTTAAATGTTATAACGACGGTATTCAGACCTTTTTAAACCTGTTAAGAAATCCTGTAAATCTTGCTTTGCCTCTTCGCGAACTGATATCGAAAACGAACTATTCGTACTCGCATTTAAACAGCATTTTTACAAAAGAAATAGGCGTAAGTCCGTCGGAATATCTTAAAGATAAACGGTTAAATTACGCCAAAAAACTTCTTAGCAGCACGTCTTACCAACACGGCTATATCGCCGAATGTATAGGCTTTGCCACGTATCCGAGATTTTGCACGTTTTTTAAGGAAAGAACGGGTTTAACCCCCTCGCAATATGCGTCTAAATATCATAGAAGCTGATTTGCCGCCCGTAAAAACAAACTTTATCGCATAAAAAAACGAGATTCTGACAAAACAGAACTCGTTTTTTTACTTATCTTTATTATTTTTTACCGCTTTTACTTGCTACAAAATTTTATTCTTTTTTACCTTCGGTATATTCGTGATACACTTTGTCGATACCGTCATCCGTTATTTCAAGCACCGTACCGCCGCAAAGTTCAGGCGAATAATAACAGCCTATACCGGTTTTTAAGGCGTAAATAAGTTTTGAATTTTTATAGTCGATTATAAAGTTGTTTACGTGATCGTGCCCCGCAAAAACGTAATTTTTCATTCCGTTTTGCTCAACGTTTTTAAAAAAATCGTCCAAGGGGTGCGCCGAAACCGATTCGTACTTTACGCCTACTGAATTTTTATAACCGTCATTCCAGATTTTTTCTTCATAACTATCTTTCACGCCGATTTTCTTATCCGAATACTCCGGTTTTATCGCCGCGTCGAACGCGTCTTTATACGCCATAAAGGGAATATGTATAAAAATCGCAGAATTAAAACACCCGTCTGACTTTAATTTTGCAACCGTCGATTTATACCATTCGACCTGCTCGGCATTAAGCTTGCCCCAACATTCCTTTCCGTTTACGCAATCGCGGTCGTGCGTATCCATAAAAATCAGCCCGGTAACCACCTTATTTTCGTTTTTTACTTCTATCAGGAAATTTCCGTTACCTAATTTTTTATCGCCTTTTTCAAATCTGAATTTTTCATAACGAGAAAGATAAACGTCGGAAACTTTTTCTATAAATTCGGCTCCGCCCTGATTGTCGTGATTTCCCCAAACAAGCGTCCAATCCTTCCCGAAGCCTTCGATATAATCGCCTATCGTCGTATATACGTCAAGCGAAAAGCCGTTCGATAAATCGCCGAGCAAAACCACGAAATCAGGATCAACCCTGTTCATAAGCTCGGATATCGTCCTGAAAGCAATCGAATACACTTCGTTTTTTTCGTTCACGTCATCGAGGACCAACTGTATATCGGGAAGCACAAGCGTTTTGAAAATTTTCCCGTTTATTTTGTTTAAAGCTATCATTTTTCATCTGCTCCTTTTATTAAAAACCGTAACGTATCGGTCGGCGTTTTTTACAATATACACCTAACTTTATAAAAATTCAATCAAAAACTTAATTTTTTTACTATTAAAATCTCAAAGGTTTGCCGCTACTTGCCCGTTCTCATCCCTTTTTAACTCTCAATATAAAACGGACACGACAAACGCCGTGTCCGTTTTATATGGCGGAAGGTTAGGGATTCGCTCTTGAATTTTACAAAGGCAGTATAATAAAAAATAAATTTATGCTTTGTAAAATTCTTCGGTCAGCCGCTTAAAACGGTTCACCGAACCGTTTTTTTAACGCTCTCGTTCGAATCCCTAACTTTAAATTCCCGTTTAAAAAAAACGACAGGATAATTCCTATCGTTTTTTTGGCGGAAGGTTAGGGATTCGCTCCGCGGCGCTATTTAACTATTTACTCGTACAAACTTGTCAGGCTCACTCCTCGTTCGCCGTGAATTT
>CAKQMM010000225.1 GCA_934254755.1 uncultured Clostridia bacterium | reverse complement strand
CGTGAATACACTCGCAAATATATCGTTGCTTATAGGGATAACAACGGTAAAATTCACAACAACAATTTGGCTAACGTCATACGCAAACAGTACAAAAATTAGTAATGGAAAACGGTTTTGAGTGGCAAGAAGATTTAAAGGGTTTATGCGAATACGTCGCCCGTAAAGTTTGGTTTAATAATTGTGCGAATTTACCTGAAAAAATCATTGCTTTCGTCCATAAATATAAAAATTACGGGCGATATTCAAATTTTAAAAAAAAGCGAATTATAAAAAAACTAGTCTATACGATTAGCGATTATTTAAAGATAAATTCAAAATATATCAATTTGGAAGTCGGTAAATATTCCGAAAGGTTTATAGGGTGTTTAGGTTTTTTCAGACCTAATTCCGAAATCGGCGCGGATATTTATATAAGTTATTCGTCCGAGTTTACGATATATCGGCAATCGGCGATTATCGTTCACGAGTTGACTCATTACTTCGCGTACTTAAACGAGATATTTTTTGAAACCGAAAGCGAAAAATGCACCGATATATTAGCAATATTTTTGGGGTTTTATCCTATACTGTGTGATGGATATTCTGAGGAAACTTATTCGAGTAAGGTGCTGTTCGGCAATAAAAAATCTATGGTAGCGGGATATCTTTCCGATTGCGAGTTGGGGTATTGTCAGACCGTAATATCTTCGATGGGGCGATAAAGGCGCAGGGAAAAACTCACGAGAAATAATTACTGATAAATTTATCGCTAGCCACAGGCGATTGCCGATAATTACTAAAAAAGTTACGAATAACAATATAAACCATATAATAATTCGCGAATTTGATTGCTTTTTGCGTTTAAATAAAGTATACTTATCTCATTAAACTATGGGAGCAAAATATGAGCGATAATAAAAGATTCGGCGTGATGCTCGACTGTTCGAGAAACGCCGTTATGAAACCCGAGCAGGTTAAAAAATTCGTAGATTATATATCGGCTTTCGGGTATAACTGTATTCAACTTTACACCGAAGATACTTTCGAGGTGGACGGCGAACCGTATTTCGGATATTTGCGCGGCAGATATACCAAGGACGAACTTAAAAGCATAGACGAATACTGTGCGGAAAAGGGCGTTGAACTTATACCTTGCGTGCAGACTCTGGCGCACGTAAACCAAATTTTCAGGTGGAACGAGTACGCCTGTACCGTTTGCGATACGGGCGATATTCTTTTAGCCGACGAGGCGCGCACGTACGCGCTTATCGAAAATATTTTTAAAACGCTTGCCGAGTGCTTTACCTCCCGCACGGTAAATATCGGTATGGACGAGGCTCATTTGCTCGGCAGGGGCAAGTATCTCGATAAACACGGCTACGTAAATCCTTTCGACATTTTAAACAGACATCTTAAAAAAGTGCTTGAAATTGCCGCCAAATACGGCTTTGAGTGTATGATGTGGTCGGATATGTTTATCCGCTTTGCCAACGGCGGCGAATATTACGGAAATAAAATTCACGCAACCGAGGAGGCGAAAAACAGCGTTCCCGACGGCGTAAATCTTATTTATTGGGACTATTATCACACGAACAAATCCGATTACGATAAAATGATAGCCGCTCATAACAAACTCGTTTCGCCCGACAGAGTATGGTTTGCGGGCGGCGCGTGGGTGTGGAAAGGTTTTGCGCCGGACAACACGATTACTCGCAAGAGTATGAAACCCGCTATGCAATCTTGCCGCGAACACGGCGTTAAGAACGTATTCATAACGCTTTGGGGCGACGACGGCAAGGAGTGTTCCTATTTCTCGGTGCTGCCTTCCTTATATTATATAAAGAAGATATACGACGGCGAAAATGATATAAGCGCGATAAAACAAGGCTTTAAGCAAATTACGGGCGTTGATTACGACGCGATTTGCGCGCTCGATTTGCCTAACGGCGTGCAGGGCGGCAGCAAAAACAATTGTAACCCGAGCAAATATATGCTTTATTCCGATCCGTTTTCGGGTTTCCTCGATTATACGGTAAAGGCGGGCGTGAACGCCGAATTTGCGAGCGTATCGCGTAAGTTGGCGAGAAAAGCCAAAGAAGGCGGCGAATTTAAGTATATTTTCGATTGTTTAAAGTCGCTTTGCGACGTGCTTGCGTTAAAAGCCGAACTCGGAGTAAAATTGCGCGCGGCGTATAAGTCGGGCGAGAAGGAGGAACTTGCCGTTCTCGTAAAGGATATGAAAAAAATCGAAAAGCGGCTGGAAGTTTTCTTTGCGGCGTTTAAAACGCTCTGGTATACGGATAACAAACCGCAAGGTTTTGAAATTCAGGAAGTGCGTTTAGGCGGACTTATGCGCAGAATTAAGACTTGCCGCGAAACCGTAGAGGCGTATTTAAAGGGCGAAATAAACGAAATACCCGAACTTTCGCAGGAAATTTTGCCTTACGGCGAAAAGGGCGTTCCCGTATGTTTCAACGCCTATGCGCGCAACGCAAGCGTAAATGTGTTTACTCATAGTATGTAATTTTTACATTTACTTTTACCGATAAACGACAAATTATTTTATAAATTATAAAACAAAAACGATTAACTCCTTATTTTGCGGTCGATAATTAAGCCGTAAAAATCAAGGAGTTTTTTTATGAAAAAAATTTGTATATCTTTGGGAATTATATTCATAATAATTTTGACGGTAGCGTGCGGGTGCGGCGTGAATAATGCGGGAAATTCCGAATATCTCCGTATACACGTGAGGGCGAACTCGAATTCGGCTTGCGATCAGGAGGTTAAATACCTAGTTCGCGACGAGATCGTTGCTTATCTTACGCCGTATATTGCCTCTTGTCG
>CAKQMM010000224.1 GCA_934254755.1 uncultured Clostridia bacterium | reverse complement strand
TATAACAAGACTTAAATCGCCCGGGGTTGCGGAAAGCGTGGGGGTAACGAAACTTTCTTCGATGCGGGAAGCGGTGCTGCGCCTGCCGCGAACAAGATCGCCGAAGCGTTGAACGATAACTCCGCCGCCGAGCATGTTAGAAAGCCTTGCTATGCTTTCGCCGTAGCCGTTGCTGTCCTTGAACGGTTCGCTGAAATGTTTGCTGACAAGCAGCGCGAAGTTGGTGTTTTCGGTATGCTTGCTCTCGTCTTCGTAGCTATGCCCGTTCACGGTCACGATTCCGTTCGTGTTTTCGTTTACGACCACGCCGTGCGGGTTCATGCAAAAGGTTCTTACCTTATCCTGGAACTTTTCGGTGCGGTAAACGATTTTGCTTTCGTAAAGTTCGTCGGTTAAATGCGAAAAGGTTTCGTACGGAAGTTCCACCCTTACGCCGATATCCACGCGGTTGCTGTTTTTGGGAATGTCTAAATCTTCGCAGACCTGTTCCATCCACTTGCTTCCGCTTCTGCCGACGGATACGATGATATTTTTCGCCTCAAGCCGTTCGTTTTTGGCGTTGACTATATAGCCGAAGTCCGATTTTTCAATGCTTTTGACGGGGTCTTCAAAATAAAATTCTACGCCCGCGGAAACGAGCTCGGAATATATATTGTTTAAAACGACGTAGTTAAGGTCGGTGCCTAAGTGGCGCACGGACGCGTCTAAAAGGTGCAAATCGTGCTCTAAGCAAAGTTTCTTTATCTCGGTGTTGGCGGTGGAATAAAGTTTTGTGCCCTGCCCGCCGTGAGTTACGTTAATATCGTCAACGTAGCGCATAAGCTCTAACGCTTTTTGATTGCCGATATATTCGCAAAGGGTGCCGCCGAAGTGGTTGGTTCTATTATACTTGCCGTCCGAAAACGCGCCCGCGCCGCCGAAACCATTCATAATGGCGCAAGTTTTACACTTGATGCAACTTTTTACTTTGTTGCCGTCAATGGGGCATTTGCGCTTTTCAAGACGTTTGCCCGTCTCAAGAACCGCGATTTTTAAATTCTTTTTGAGTTTAACAAGTTCGTAAGCCGAATATATTCCGCCGGGGCCTGCCCCTATGATAATAACGTCGTACATATCAATCTCCGCCAAAGCGTATTAGCCGCCGTTAAGCCGACCGAAATAGAGTTTAGCACATAAAAGTTATTTTGTCTACCTTTTAAAATCTTTATCGCCTCAAATTTTTGTAGCTTGCATTTACGCCGCTTTTCGACCTTTTACGCGTTCCTTATTTAATATTAAAATATACGCGCAACGGGTATTTACTAAATTTTCATTGAAAAAATCGCTTTATTGTGTTAATATATTCGTGTTATTTTATAAAAGGCGCGTTATGCCGACGTATCAGCGCGCTTTAACGGAGAATTTATGTTTAATATCGAATATCTGCAAAACGATTTAATTTACGTAGGAGCATCCGACCGCCGCCTTGCCTGCTTTGAAGGCGTTTATTCCGTTCCCGACGGCGTGTCGTACAATTCCTACGTTTTACTTGACGAAAAAACCGTGGTTTTCGACACGGTCGATAAAGCCGTTTCAAAAACTTATTTTGAAAACCTTGCCGCGGCTTTCGGCGAAAGAAAGCCCGATTATCTTATAATATCACATATGGAACCCGACCATTCCGCCACGGTTGACGAGTTTATGCTTAGATATCCCGAAACGGAAATAATATGTTCCTTCGGCGCGAAAATAATGATCGATAATTATTTTAGCGAAAACCGATTTAAAATAACCGTAGTTAAAGAAGGAGACGAGCTTAACGTCGGGAAAAGAACTCTTAAATTTTTTGCCGCGCCTATGGTGCATTGGCCCGAAGTTATGGTAACCTATTCCGCGCTCGATAAAACACTTTTTTCAGCCGACGCGTTCGGTTCTTTCGGCGCGATATCGGGTTCGGTAAAAGACAGCTCTACCGATTTTGAAAAATACGTTTCGGAAGCGAGAAGATATTATGCGAATATTTGCGGCAAATACGGCGCGCAGGTTATTTCGCTGTTAAGTAAGCTCGACGGGGTTGACGTTAAGAGAATTTGCCCCCTTCACGGCGAAGTAATCGAAAAAATTCTCGGCGAATTTATTGCGGCGTATAAAAAATGGGGCGGATACGAACCCGAAAGCGACGGCGTTTTGATAATATACGCTTCCGTTTACGGCAATACCGCAAACGCTTGCGACATCGTTTCTTCCTTTATAGAAAAAGAAGGTTTAAAAACCGTAACTTACGACGTGTCGGTAACGCCGCAATCCACAATCGTCGCCGAAACTTTTAAATATAAAAACGTCGTCGTCGCGGCGACGACTTATAACGGCGGAATATTTATAAAGATGGAAGAAGCCCTTAACGACATAGTAAACCATTGCGTTAAAAACCGCCGCTTTGCCGTTATCGAAAACGGAAGTTGGGCGCCGCAGTCGGGCAAACTTATCAGAGAAAAACTTTCGCTGCTTAAAGATTGCGAAATCGTGGGGGAAACGGTAACTATACGCTCTTCGGTTAAACAAACCGACGTTAAAAACCTTAAAAATTTGGCAAAAGCGATATCTTTAAAATAACTTAAACACGCCGCGATTAACGCGGCGTGTTTATATTTTGCCCCGATTTTTTCTATTTTTCGGAAAATGTAGCCGACTAAAAACCTTAAAAAGCGGAAACCAAACTTTGTTGACTAAGAAAATTATTGTGTTAAAATAAAACCATAAAAGCGTATAATGCCTGTCTATTAAAGTTTAGATATATGGAGATAAGATGAGAAAATTTTTTATATCCCTTTTATTTACCCTGTTGTGCGC
>CAKQMM010000223.1 GCA_934254755.1 uncultured Clostridia bacterium | reverse complement strand
GAAGATACTCGTCCACGAACTTCTGGAACTCGTCCATCACATCATAGTCGCCGTACAGATCTCCATAAACCAACTGACTCATCATGACCTCCATGATAGGAGTAAACAGGCCTTCACAGAATGTCCAATATGTAAATGCAAACCTGTTCTGCTCATAGGTGTCCCAGTTAGCGAACCACTTAGACAATCCCTTGTATTCGTCGTCTATCGCAGACTGCTCGCAATCCCACCATGCGTTGTTGGAAATGACGAACACGAAGTCAGGGTTCTTCTTGAGCACGTTGCCTACATCAGTCTCGAAATACCCCGGCATATCGTATGCGAGATTGTTCAGTCCGGCCTTCAAGGACGTTTCATAACATCCCGTCTTCTGACCCTGGACCTCCATCGTACCACTCTTATAGGCAGCGAGAATCAGCAGAGTCTTCTTCTCGGAGATCT
Source organism: uncultured Clostridia bacterium (assembly GCA_934254755.1). Lineage (GTDB taxonomy): Bacteria > Bacillota > Clostridia > Christensenellales > Borkfalkiaceae > HGM11412. The sequence continues at coordinate 2,388 of CAKQMM010000223.1, read as the reverse complement.
TGGAGACCGCTTCGCTGACCATCTTCTCAGTCCTATCGTAGAACTTCACATACTTCTCAGCGTTGGAAATGTATGTGTCGTTATTCAGGAGATTGGCTATGGTCAGAAGGCCGGTCGCAACATCATCCATCTTCCATATTCCGATGCGTATGACATTGAATCTGATGTCATCGGTCATCTTGTCTTCGATGCCCTCGAAATAATAGGTGGCTGAACTGGCGAGGAAGGAGTCCACGCCCGACTTATACATCTCTTCGAAATTGTATTCATCATTCGTACCAGAACCGAACGTGGATATGTTCTGATTCTGGAGGAACTTGCCGTAAGAACCCTTCTGAACTCCCTTCAAGGTACTATCGTCTACCATCTTCAGGATATCGAGACAGCCGAGCGCAGAAGCCACGTAGATATTGGTACTGTACTTCAGACCGAGAGTCTTCGTCGTTCCAACAACATAGGAGATTGATTTACCGTCGTCCTGAAGATAATATTTACGTACCTCAGAATCACGATTGAGGAGCTTTCTGAGATAATCTCTGTCCTTGTCGTCGACTACATTGTCGTTGTTGGCATCTGCGAACCTGGTGGGGTCTCTCTCACCTGAGAGGATCTTGTCCAAATACCTCATATCGTCTTCATCGAGACGATCATCCATGTTCGCGTTGCCGAATACCCATAAACGCGTATCTTTGGGTGCAACATAATCATCCTTTTCATCATCCCCGTTACCGATCAAAACGAAAGCGGCTGCGATTGCTATCACAGCGACCACGAGAACCGTTATCATGACTGTTCCCTGTTTCACAATATCACCATTGGATGTATAATCCAACTAATGACTTTCGTCCAAATATATAATGATATCTCGACTCGAATAATATTTAAACTTATATCTTAAAGATGGAAATCGCCACCATTGCATGGTTAACTATTGCATCTAATCCCCACCAAAATTGAGACCTCCCGTTAGAATGCTAATCATGTTCGGTGAGATAGCTCACCGTTCATCGTCGAACATCCTCAGGACCTCCTCATGGGAGTGCACACTCGGATCATCGAGGTATCTTCTGTAGGCTGCTTCGCCAACAGCGGTGTCATATTCATCTTCGATCTTCTCGAAGAGAGCCCGTTTGAATGCCTCCTCTACGGAGATACCGCTCGAGGTCGCATATCTTCTGACGATGTCCTCCTCTTCATCCGTCAGTCTAATCGAAAATGCCATCCGATCACCGATGACAGAAAGTGGATAGACTACATAAACCCAAGAGAGCGGATGCCCGGTGCTACTATCATCCTGCCCTGTCGTTCGGAGGTGTTGAGAACATAACCTGATGCATCGATCCAAGACCGATATCTTCAAAGAACAGCACGCCACGGAAATCGGAGATGAAGAGGGAAGGAATCCGGCCGGATCAGCCGAATCAGATCGGGTTGATTTCATCGAGGCTGACGTCCAACCCCGGTTTATATAGCGTCAACACGATTACCCTATCATGGACGAGGTGAAAGAGTACACGTTCGAGGAGCTCTGCCAGATAGTCGGAGCCATCGCCGCCGAGTACGGGATCCTCAAGGTGTATCTCTTCGGATCCAGGGCCCGTGGTGATAATCGTCCCGACAGCGACTACGACTTCTGCATCGTTGCACCCAAGGGCATGGGCCTGTTCAAAATGGGGGGATTCTATGGCAAGTTGGAGGAAGCCCTTGGCACGGAGATCGACATCGTCAGCGAGAGGGCTATGAGAGAAGACTTCAGCAGGGAGGTCCTCAGAGACAGGAGGTTGCTCTATGAGGCGTGATGTCAAGAGTCTGAATCTCATCATCAAGTATTGCGACGATGTGGCATCCGATATTGCACGCTTCGGTGACGACATCGAGGACCTGATGGGTGACGAATCGTATCAGAGGTCAACGGCGAAGTCTATCGAACTCATAGGCGAGAGGGCCAAGAGACTCTCCGACGATGTCACGTCCCGCTTCAAGGATGTCGACTGGCATGAAATCTGCAAGATGCGTGATTTCATGGCGCACCAATACGAAGAGGTCGATTTGGAGTTCCAGTGGTCCACCATGAAAGACGACCTCCCATTCCTGAAGCAGTACTGCCAGAGAATTATCGCGATCCTTGAATCGGAATCCGATGAGGAAGGCAAGTGATTACAGAAGGCAATCGAGATACCGCCTCGGAACGCATCGATCCCGAACCGACACCGTCAACGGACAGCACGATGAATGATGTCGATCCATGGGCGTATTCACGCGCACCTTCCGCGTAAGTGAAGCGGGCCCGCCGGGATTCGAACCCGGGTCTGAGGCTCCGGAGGCCCCCATGCTATCCAAGCTATACTACGAGCCCAAGAGAATCTGAGGTTTGAAAGGGTGAATGGG
>CAKQMM010000222.1 GCA_934254755.1 uncultured Clostridia bacterium | reverse complement strand
AAACGAAGTATAACAAAGATAAACTAATTGCAAAAATCGAAGAAGTTATCAACGTTTTTAACGACGATACGTTAACGCCGTTTACGGTGTGTGAAGGTGAAGAAGAACAAGAATAGTTTGGCTAAAAGTACGCCCCGCCTTAGTTTAAGGCGGGGCGGGTTTTATGGTCTGAGCGGGTATTTTGTTCGTTCTTAGTCAAGTCGCAGCAGGCGTTTTTACTTGCTATTTTCTGTCGGGGACGACGGGTTCTAACCCGAACGCCGCGGCTTTATAAAGGTTAAGCGATTTTGCGGCGTCTTTACTCGGCGTATGGGCGGAGCGGTGGTCGAAGCACATTGAAAATTCCGTCAGATTATCGTCAAGTTCGCTTAAAAACGCCGCTTGTTTTTCGCTCAACTCGTCAATAAACCGTTGGGCGTGTTTTTTGGCGTATTTCGCGTTTTTTAAAAGGCGGGCGTAGCAGGTAAGGCAAAATCCTTTTACCGATTTAAAGTTTTCTTCCCGAAACTTTTCGTCGTCGCCGTAAAGCGCGCAAACCGTTTTATAGTAGCGCGCCATGTTGAATTCGACCTTATCGCAAACGACGCAGGTTTTCGTAAAATCGGCTATTTTATCGGCGCATTTTTCGGCGTTTTTAACCGTTATTTTGTCGGGGATATGCGCCTTTAAATACTTAACGCGGGTGTCAGCTTGCAGCGCAAGCCCAAGCTTATTGCGCCCGCTTAAAAGCTGGTTGAAGTGCCTTTCGCAAAAGCCGCGCTTATTGACTATCATGCGCTCGTCGTCTTCCATAACGGCGGCGTTCAAGTAACCGTCGGCAATATCGTTTTCCGTCTTTTGCTTTAACATGCAGGTGGGGCAAACCGCGCCCGCCGTGAAAAACCGCCATATAAACATTGTTGAAATATCGTAAGCCATATAACACCCGTTAATTATTATAACCGCTAACGCGCGATTTGGCAACGAGTAATTTAAGGCGATTTTAATTAAATTTTTCCCTATTGACAAAATTTTGGACTTATGGCATAGTGTATTTGTAAGACAGGTAGCGTTTTAGTGTTTATAAGGGGGTGCGCAGGCGATTTGAATTAAACCGCCCGCGCTTTTTGTTTTTAAATCAACTCAAGGAGGCTGAGAATGAAAAAAAGATTAAAGTTGATTTTGCTTACTTTATGCACGATAATTTGCGTAAACTCCCTTGCCGGGTGCAATTATTTGCCGTATATAGATAAATGGCTGGATTCGTTAGGAAAACGGAAAAGTCCTTCGGAAAAATATATGATTGAATATATGGATTCCGTCGAGATAGAGAACAACGGGTATCGCATTATTGACGATAAGGAAGAAGGAAGTGAAAGAATAGACGGAATGGAAACGCCCGCAGACTTAACAATACATGATAAAGAGGTTCATTTAGAGCCGGTCTATACTGAGAATGACAAGTTTGATTATTACTTAGTCAAGTTGGGTGGAAACGAAATTAAATTCACGGCAGATTATTTTATCGCTAACAGTGCGGCATTTAGTAAAATAGTCAAAATATGGGATGATTACGAAGACGGAGAGTATAAAGTCGATGTCGACAAAATTTTTATAGGTTGTTTTTTTGTTTACGACGGGGAACTTTTTGTTAGCGCATCAAGAATAATTTCCAAAAAGATGAGGAATTGGACAGATTGTATTCCGTGGACGTATTTTTGTTTTGACGTTTCAGATTGTTCGTTAAAGTACGTTGGATATAGCAAGACTCGGAGCAGTACAGTTTATATAAAAAAGAACTAAAAATTACTAAAGTGAGGGGAAATTATGAGCTCGGCGACGAAAAAGAATTTAAAGCAATTTTTAATAGTGTTGAGCTTGTTGGCGGCTATAATAGCGGCAGTCGTCTCGTCGTATTTGTCAACAAGAAATTTTCGAGTTCGTAAATTAATTAAAAGTTATACTGATATTCAAGTTCCTAACAATGCTAATGTTATTTGCTATAAGAAGTCCGTATATAATAACGGAGCGCATTATTATATCGTTTTTGCATTTGAGGATGAGCCTGAAATATGGATTAGAGAAGCAGGTTTCTGTAGATATAAAAACTACGGCATTGAACAATACTTTACCGATAAGGACGGTTGGATAAATGGCTCGGTAGAAGAAAAATATCACTTATCTTTTTATAGTGATTATTATTGGATAGAAAAACATTCCAACAAAAATATTCCGAATGATAAAGATGATAAAAAGACTAACAATTGTAACAGTAAAGCTTTTATTGTTTATTTAACGGAAAACAATACATTAACAGTAGATATCAGAACGGGAGAATCTTTGAATTAAACGTAAAATATGTAAGAAAAAACAGTTTAAGATTGTTATATTTTAAGGAGAATTAATGTGATTAAAGAACGCGATAGGTATGCCCCAAATTTTATTGGTACGGAGAAGACCCGTTTAAGTAAAACTAATTAAACTTAAAGCCGCGGAAGTTCCGCGGCTTTAATTATGGGTCTTATTATTTTAATAGTGCAAATAACGGTAGGGAAAACATTCCTTATCACTAATTACCTAAAAGGCGACTTTTTAGCCCTTTTCCGCAACCGCTCGATTGCAGTACGTTCAGTACAGCTGCCTCGCGCTTGCGAAAAATCATCTAAAAATGCGCTCTTTTAGGGTTGAGCATTTTTGCGGAGAAGAAATCGCCGCTTGCGGTACGGTTTTTGCAAGGCAAACACCCGAAATTGTACTTGCCGTACTATGAGCGGAGAGCCGAGCGGGGACTGAACCCCGTCAAGCCTTAAAGCCGTCTTTTTTGCCCGTTTCGGCAAATCTTTGCTTGAAGT
>CAKQMM010000221.1 GCA_934254755.1 uncultured Clostridia bacterium | reverse complement strand
GAATTGACGGTTATTAGCGGCATATTAAAAGTTTTGCCAAACCCCGCGAACATATTTATTCCCGTAAACGCCCCGACGTGGACGGGTACACCCTTTTTAAGATCCGCGTCTAAATAAAGACAGACTTTATCGGCAATCAAACTCGTTATACTGTTAAATTTGTAACTGCTGAGAACTATTGAACTTACGTTTCCGTCTGCGTTATATTGAATATCTATAAGTTTGTCGAACGATTCGCTCTCTTTCAAAGCTTCGGATATTGCATAGTAAGACGCGCTTGACAAAACCCCCTCGTACATAGCGGAGCCCGTATTCATTAAAATTTTGTTGGACGAATAATACAAATATCCCGCCTCGATAAAAAACAAGGCTAAGAACACAAAAAACTTTATTTTTATTTTCTTTTTTTTCGCGCAAGAATTTTGCATATAACAATTTATGCAAAAAACGCCCGTATAATGAACCCCGTTAAATCAAAAGCCCCGCTTTTATCTTAAATAAAAGCGGGGATAAGTTTATAAAGTTTTAAAGTAGGCGTATAAAATATCCGCAAGTTTTGCGTAACCCGCGTCGTTCGGGTGAAGCCCGTCGTCGTAATAGAGATTAAGTTGCTCTTCGATAAACGGGCACATTCCGCTTTTAGCGTACAAGTCTAAAACGTCGATCGAATAATACTCGGCAACTTCTTTTATCGCGTTTACGCAAGTTTTTAAAGGATAATTATTTACGCGGTTGGGGTTTATATCCTTAAACTCGTCATGACGATGAAGCGGCGTTAAAACGAGTATTTTTGCCGTGGGATATTTTTTGATAAGCGTCGAGTAAAGGGTGTGAAGCGCGCCGTATAAAGTGTAAGGCGTTCTGTCGTCAAACGTGCCGAGAGGCGCGTCGCCATGCCCGAAGTCGTTAGTGCCGCCGAATACGACGACGGCGTCAAGCCCGTTTTTCATTTCAAGCGAACGCATGCAAAAATCTAAATCAAAATGCGGGTTATCTTCCGTTTTTTTAGTCTGGCGGGCAAGCCGTGTGCCTCCGATGCCGTAGTTTGTAACGTTTGCTCCGCTTAGTTTTTGAAATACGTCGGTATACCTTTTTTCTGCCGAAGTAGCTCCGTATCCTTCCGTTATGCTATCGCCTAAAAAAGCAATATTTTTACCTTTTAATTCCATATTATGCTCCCGTATATTTATTGATATAATTATATACAAAGAAGCATAATAATTCAAGCGTTAAGCTTTATTTTGCTAATTTTTTTTGGACTTCGGCTTGAAAATAAGCGCGATGAAGAAGCCGAAAACAACGGCTGCCGTCACGCCTGCCGAAGCGGCGCAAAGTCCGCCCGTAATCGCGCCGAATAGCCCGCCTTTCGCACCTTTAATCGCTCCGTCGGCAAGCAAATAGCCGAACCCCGAAATAGGCACGGTCGCGCCTGCGCCCGCAAAATCAACGAGATATTTATATAAACCGAAGGCTTGCAACGTAAGCCCGCCGAGCATAAAAAACACGAGAATTTTGCCCGCGGTAAGCTTAGTTTTATTTATGATTAACTGCGCAAGCGTACATATAAGCCCGCCTACGATAAACGCCTTTACAAAATTAAGAAACACTTCAAGCATATTAAATCTCCAAAGTTATTGCGTGCGAAACGCCGGGGATAGATTCTCCCTGCTGTGTGGTTAGCGTGGATAAAAGCGCACCCGTAGCAGCAAAAAGCACGCGGTTCATTTGCTTTTTTAATAGTTTTTTGTAAATATACGACCCTACGACGACCGTACTGCACCCTGCGCCGCTTCCGCCCTGATAATCGCCCTCGTCGATAGAATACATAAGTTCGCCGCAATCGACGTGGTTTTTATCGATAGGCAAGTTTTTTTCTATCATAAGATGTTTTAAAAGGCGGGTGCCGAGCGCGCCTAAGTCGCCCGTCACTATTAAGTCATAATCTTCCGGGCGGGTTTTTGTGTTTACAAAGTGGGTTGTGAGCGTTTCTGCGCACGCAGGAGCCATTGCCGCGCCCATATTGTTTGCGTCGGTCACGCCGAAATCAATAACTTTGCCTATCGTTGCGTTCGTTATTTTAGGAAAATCTCCGCCGCTTCCGAGCAAAAACGCGCCGCTCCCGGTAACCGTCCACTGCGATTGCGGAGGGCGTGTACAGCCAAGCTCAAGCGGATAGCGGTACTGCCGCTCCGCAGTCGAAAAGTGGCTGCCCACGGCGCAAACCGCCCTATCGATATGACCGGCGTCAATAAGAGTTGACGCTAAAATTAAACTTTCGGTTATCGTTGAGCATGCTGCGTAAACGCCCAAAAAAGGCACGTCGTAATCGCGCGCGGTAAAACTTGACGAAACTATCTGATTTAAAAGGTCGCCCATAACGAGCGCGCCGATATCGGCTTCGTTAAGCTTAGATTTTTTAAGCAAGCCTTTAACGGCGTAGCTAAGCATTTTGCACTCCGCTTTCTCAAAAGTTTTTTCTTCAAAAAGGTCGCTTTCAAGTTTTACGTCAAATAAGCCTCCTAATTCGCTTTCCGCTTCTTTCGGCCCGACTATCGTAAAAGTGTTTTGAATACGCGGCTTTGTTTTAAAGTAAATTGTGCCGCCGTTTTTTAAAATATTGCCGTCATTGATTTTTTCGGGCATAACTTTATCCATAAAAAAAGTATTTATAATTTTTATAAAAAAATGCGTATTTACCTAAAATTTTGAAAAACGTACTTAAAATAATCGTTAAAAAACCGCTTGAAAACTGCGGCACAAAAAAACGCATCGATATTCGATGCGTTTTTAAGTTTTTAAGTCTATTACGCTTTGGGACCTGCTTTAACGAGAGCCTTGCCTGCGGCGTTGTTTTCGTATTTAGCAAAGTGCTTAACGAATC
>CAKQMM010000220.1 GCA_934254755.1 uncultured Clostridia bacterium | reverse complement strand
TCGGCGGGCACGTTATCCCCCAGTTCCCCACAGACACGACCGACCGCACCCGCACGAGCCCGTTTGCGTTTACGGGCAACAAGTTCGAGTTCAGAATGCTCGGCTCGTCCGCCTCTATCGCCGACGCGAACATTACTTTAAACACCGCAGTTGCGGAAGAACTTGCGGAATTTGCCGACAAGCTTGAAAACGCAAAAGACTTCACTGCCGAACTACACGATCTTATTAAAAACGAACTCATCAAACATCAGCGCATAATATTCAACGGCAACGGTTACAACGACGAGTGGGTTGCGGAAGCCGAAAACCGCGGACTTTTAAACCTTAAATCCACCCCCGAATGTCTGCCCTACTTCCTTAAAGAAAAGAACGTAGCTTTGTTTACGAAACACAAAGTTTTCTCGGAAACGGAAATGAAAGCAAGATACGAAATTATGCTTGAAAACTACGTTAAAACCATTAACATCGAAGCGCTTACAATGATAGATATGGTAAAAAGGGACGTTTTGCCCGCGATAAGCAAGTACTGCGACGCGCTCGGAGAAAGGATATTGAGCCGCAAGGAAGCTATCGGCGCAGCTCCGCTTTACGAAAGCGAAACGCTTATTAAGCTTACAGACCTAGAAAAGTCTATATACTTAAAGCTTACGGATCTTGAAAATTTGACCGTCAGCCCGGAAGGCGAAACCTCGCTTGAAACGGCAACGTTCTACCGCAAAAAAGTATTCAGCGCAATGCAGACGCTGAGAGTCGACGTAGATATGGCGGAAACCTTGACGGCGGCGGAATACTGGCCGTACCCCACTTACGGCGAAATGTTATTCGGCGTAAGATAAAAATAAATTTAGCCGCGCGGCTATTAAATTTTAAAGCGCCGCGCTGGTAATGGGTTTTAGAAAAATTTATAAAATTTTAGATAAAATAAAAAATTATGTGTTCAATTATGGGCTGCCGCATGGCAGATTTAGAAAAAGACGAATTTATTGAAGCGTTTGAAAAAACGAAGTCGCGCGGACCGGACGACACGCGCGTAATAGATATTCCGCACGGCTTTTTAGGCTTCCACCGTTTAGCGATTATGGGCTTAAACGAGGAAGGTATGCAACCGTTTCACATGGGTAAAAACAGCCTTGTTTGCAACGGCGAAATTTACGGGTTCAGAAAGTTAAAAGACGAACTTATTAAAAAAGGCTACTCGTTTAAGTCGGAAAGCGACTGCGAAATTTTGCTCCCGCTATATAAAGAGTACGGGCTTGAAACGTTTAAAATGCTCGACGCAGAGTTTGCGCTTATTATTTACGACGGCGAAAAAGATAAACTTATCGCCGCGCGCGACCCGATAGGTATACGCCCGCTGTTTTACGGATATTCGGGCAAAGGGATCGTATTTGCAAGCGAGGCCAAAAACTTAGTTAAAATTTGCAAAAAGGTTTTACCCTTCCCTCCCGGCCATTACTACGACGGCGAAAAATTCGTCTCTTATAACGATATTGCAAAAGTCGATAAATTTTTAACCGACGATATGGCGACCGTAACGAAAAACATCCGCGAAAAACTCATCGCCGGGGTTGAAAAACGGCTTGACGCCGACGCGCCCGTAGGTTTTTTGCTTTCGGGCGGGCTTGACTCGTCGCTTGTGTGCGCAATTTCGCAAAAGCTGCTTAAAAAACCGATAAAAACCTTTGCGATAGGCATGAACACCGACGCAATCGACTTAAAGTACGCTAAACAAGCCGCAGATTATATCGGCAGCGACCACACCGCCGTCATCATCACGAAGGACGACGTTATTAAGGCAATCGAACCCGTGGTCGCGCTGCTCGGCACCTTCGACATAACCACCGTCCGCGCGAGCATAGGCATGTACCTTGTGTGCAAATACATACACGAAAACACCGATATACGCGTGCTTTTAACGGGCGAGATTTCCGACGAATTGTTCGGATATAAGTACACCGATTTTGCCCCGAACGCCGAAGAGTTCCAAAAAGAAGCCGAAAAACGCCTGCGCGAACTTTACATGTACGACGTTTTGCGTGCCGACAGGTGCATTTCTGTAAACAGTCTGGAGGCGCGCGTTCCGTTCGGCGACCTTGACTTCGTCAAATACGTTATGGCGATTAACCCCGAACTTAAACTTAACAAGTATAACAAAGGTAAATATTTACTGAGAAAGGCTTTTGAAGAGGGCGACTACCTTCCGCACGATTTGTTATACCGTGAAAAAGCGGCGTTTTCGGACGCGGTCGGTCACAGCATGGTTGACTACGTTAAAGCTTACGCCGAAACCCTTTACACGGATGAAGAGTTTAAGAAAAAGTGCGCTAAATATTCATACTGCCCGCCGTTTACAAAAGAATCGCTTTTATACCGCGAATTATTCGTTAAGTATTACGGCGACAACGCGGAAATGATTGCAGATTTTTGGATGCCGAACAAAAACTGGGAAGGCTGTAACGTGAACGACCCGTCGGCGCGCGTACTTAAAAACTACGGAGACAGCGGAAAGTAAAAGACTTATATACGATTGTTTTACGGCTTAAAAAATTATTATATACGCCTGCATTTACGAGCGGTTTATAATGAAAATTACACATTGAAAAAAGCGCAGATTTCCTGAATAAATCTGCGCTTTTAAAATATTTTCGATTTTATATCGCCTTTCTTCACACTTAAAATTTATTAAGCGTTCTGAACGTCGCCGATATAGTTTTTAATCGGGGTTTTGTAGTAAAGGATAAGCGACATTATAACGCCTGTTAAAGCCTGAGCAAACTGGAACGGAAGCTTAATGAGCGCGTAATGCGGGGTGCTATATATAAACGCCCTGCCGAGAGAATAACCGGTAACCATGATAATTAAACCAACCGTTAAACCGATAATTGCG
>CAKQMM010000219.1 GCA_934254755.1 uncultured Clostridia bacterium | reverse complement strand
ACTACCGATTACGTCGGCAAAACGGGATATATAACCTTTAAGGGAGACAAAGAGTGCAACCTTGCGCTTTACTACAAAAATAAGCTAATCGGCGAAAAGACGGGCGCGGACGTAACGTTTACGGTTGACGGCGTTAAGTTGTGGACCGCCGAAACGCCCGATTTATACGAACTGCGCATCGAAAGAAAGGGCGAAAAAATCGTTGAAGAAGTGGGCGTCAGAAAAATCGAAATCGACGGCAGAGTGTTTAAAATCAACGGCAAACCCGTCAAAATGCGCGGCGTGAACCGCCACAGCAGCAACGTGAACGGTTACGTTGAAACGCTTAACGATATTTTAAAAGACCTTAAAATTATGCGCGAGCATAACGTGAACGCGATAAGAACTTCGCACTATATGCCGCACGCATATCTCCCCAAACTTTGCGACAGGTGGGGCTTTTACCTTATTTTAGAGTGCGATATCGAAACGCACGGCGACGTTATGACGACGGATAAATTCACTGCCGAAAAGTGGTGCAGAATGTCGTCGAACAAAAATTACGAAGCTGCGTATCTTGACCGCATGCGTAATATGTACGAACGCGACAAGTCGCGCGCGTCGGTCATTATTTGGTCGCTCGGCAACGAAGCGAACTGGGGCAATAACTTTATTAAGTCGACGGAATATCTTCATTCCGTAGACACCCGCCCCGTGCATTACGAGGGTTCCGTTCACGCCGCAGGCTACGAATGGGGGCTTGAAATTAAAGAACTTGACGTTTATTCGCGCATGTACCCGGACGTTAAAACGTGCAAAGAACTTTTGGCGAACGAAAAGCTGACGAAGCCTTTCGTTTTGTGCGAATATTCGCACGCGATGGGCAACTCTTGCGGCGACTTGAAAGCTTACTGGGATTTGTTCTATAACGAAGAAGGCGTTTTCGGCGCGTTTATCTGGGAATGGTGCGACCACGTTATCAAAAAAGGTGATAAAATGCTTTACGGCGGCGACAGCGGCGAACTTATTCACCAAGGTAACTTCTGCGTTGACGGCTTAGTGGACGCGGACAGAAAGTTCATACACTCGTCTTTAAAAGAGGCAAAAGAAGTTTACGCTCCTGTCGATTTAACTTACAATAACGGCGTTTACACCGTCATAAACCGCTACGACTATATAAGTTTAAGCAAAATAAAATGCAGTTACAGGGTAGAAAACGACGGCAAGTCCGTTTACGCAGGCACGCTTAATTTAGGCGGAATAAGGGCAAGAAAGAGCAAAGATTTTGCGCTTGACTTTACTTCGCTCATAAAAGGCTACACCACCGTTATATTCGACTTTATTTTAAACAATAAGGTCATCGCGACCCGTCAGGTCGTTTTAAGCGATAACTATAAAATCGCGCGGAGCGAGAACGCAAAGGGCGTAGCGATAGTTAAAAACGCAGACGGCGGGGCGGCGGTAACCACTCCCGACTTCAATATAACCGTAAACCGCGGCGGAATGATTGCGTCCATTAAAAAAGGCGGGTTTGAATATCTTAAAAGGCCGTCTTACTTCAGCGGCTTCCGCGCGTTCGTGGATAACGACAGGCGTTATTTCGATTTAATTTTGGGTCAGGGCTTTAACCTTAAAACTTACGCAAGCGGCGCAAAATTCTTCGCAAGAGATATTGCGGTCGATAAAAACGAAGTGACCGTTAAGGGCGTTTACTCTATGGAGGCGTTGGAGTGGAAGATAGAAGCGGTAATTAAATATACTTTCTATATCGACCGCGTTGCCGTAAGCTTGTCGGCAGAAAACGTAAACGATATGAAAGATATACTTAGCCGTTTCGGCTTCACCTTCCCGCTAAACGACGGGCTCAGGAACCTTACCTACTTCGGAAGGGGCACGGAAGAGTGTTATGAAGATAAAAAACTCCTCGCGCAAGTTTCTAAGTACGATACGACGGTTGACGACGCATACGTCGATTATTGTAAACCGCAGGAAAGCGGCGCGCACGTAAACACGCGAGAGGCGGCGGTTTTTGACAGCGATAACGAATTTAAAGTTTACTCCGAAAAAGACTTTTCGTTCTCCGTCGCGCGGGACGACGCGTTCAATTACCCCGCGCACAAGTATGAAATTATCACGCGCAAGGGCGTAGTTATGAACGTTGACTATCGCCACCGCGGCGTAGGCAGCCACTCGTGCGGAGAAGAGTTGGACGAAAAATATCAGATAAACGACGAACATATCGACTTCGATTTTGATATTATTTTAAAATAGTGAAAACATTCCTTATTTCGCTCGGCTTATTTGCGCGTACAGTGTAAATTCAAAACTAAAAACCAAACTAAAACACCGTTTTGAGAGTATCAAAGCGGTGTTTTTTTAGTCTCAAAGGTTACTTAACGGTCATAATGATTGCTTGCGCGTAGTCGCCGAAGTGTTTGCCGAAAAGGTTCAAGCCGCCGCGGTGCACGGCGTCTTCTTTAATGCCGATGGTAAGTTTGACGGCGTTGCCCGCGTCGAGTTTTAAGTCTTTAGACGTAACGTGCGAGTTAGTGAGCGTTTTATCGACGAACACGCCGTTTTTCGTTACGGTGAAGGTTTTAAGTATGCCGAACTGCGTGGAAGTAACGGGCCAATGTTCGGGCGTATACTTGCCGCGCCTGCCGCCGAAGTCTCCGGGAGAGGTGAAAGTCGTTATTTCAACGTCGTTAATAGAAACGGTTATATCGCTCGGCCAGTTGTTGTTGTAGTAAACCGCTTCCGAACAAATCTCGAAAGAAAACGATATATCGTTTATTTCGCGGTCCTTTGGTTTGGGGAAGTTGTAGCTTATAAACCCCGTGTCGAACCATAAACATTCCGCGTTCATGCGTTCGGGGAGGAAGAAAGAGGACGGGTCGTCGAAGAGCCCTATGT
>CAKQMM010000218.1 GCA_934254755.1 uncultured Clostridia bacterium | reverse complement strand
TAACTTCCTCTTATGCGTAAGTTCCGCAATGGGGTTCGTCTGATCCATGAACTGCGAAAGTTGGGAGGACCCGAAAAACTCTCTTATCGCCGAGCTTACGGGGCGAACGTTTATTAAACCCTTCGGGTTGATTTCTTTGGGGTCTTGCGTAGACATACGCTCTTTTATAACCCTCTCTAACCTTGCGATACCGATTCTGAACTGGTTCTGCAAAAGTTCGCCGACGCTTCTTACGCGGCGGTTCCCTAAGTGGTCGATATTGTCTATCGAGCCGATGCCTTCGTTAAGGTCGACGTTTATGGAAACGGAAGCGACGATATCGTCTACCGTTATGTGTTTGTGGTTGAGTTTTTCGATAAGCGGATTAACCGTCTTTTTCTGTTCGGCGGAAAGTTTCTGCGGAATATCGCCGCCGTCGATTAAAGCGTAGAACTCTTTGCACGCTTCGACGAATTTGCGCCTTAATTCTTTGCGCGCTTCTTCGTTCTTTCTGTCTTCGGGCTTATCTTCGGCAAGCCTTTCGGGTTTAAGTTCTTCGATATAGTATAGGTCGTTTATTTGCGGACGAACCTTTTCGGCAACGTCCTCGATAGGCATTTCTTTGCACATTTCGGCAACGACTCTGCTGAATTTAAGGGAGGGATAATAAACCTTTTCGAGTAAACCGAAAGGTCTTGCGGGTACGCCCGTAACCGTCGTAAAGTCAACGACGTTGTTCGCGATTATTTTGTGTTTTTTGCCGTTTACTTCAACGTATACGGTATTAATTCCGCTGTTCTGAATAAGGGAAGCCGTTTCTTTAGAGATAACTTCGCCTTTTTGCGCCAAAACTTCGCCGTCTTCGTTTACGATATCTTCGTAAGCGGTAAGCCCCGCGATACGGTTAGCCATGCAGAGGCGTTTATTGAATTTATATCTGCCTACGCGCGCCAAATCATACCTTCTCGGGTCGAAGAAGGTGTTTTTAAGGTGCTGTTTAACCGCTTCTTCGGTAGGAAGTTCGCCCGGTTTTAATCTTCTATACAGCTCGAACATACCTTCGCTTTCCGATTTCGCGCTGTCCTTTTCCATAGTTGCGTTTACTATCGGATCGTCTTCAAAGATTTCTTTGATAGCCTGATCGGAACCGAAGCCGAGAGCCCTTAAAAGAGTGGTCGCGGTAATTTTACGCGTCCTGTCGACGTGCACCCATAAAACGCCCTGCGAATCTTGCTCGTATTCGAGCCATGCGCCGCGGTTGGGCATAACGGTGGTTGAGTAAAGTTTTTTACCCGACTTATCCTGTTCAAACCCGTTGTAAACGCCGGGGGAACGAACGAGTTGAGAAACGATAACGCGCTCCGCCCCGTTTATGATAAACGAGCCGCTGTCGGTCATCTTCGGCAAATCGCCCATGAACACGTTCTGGTCGATAACTTCACCCGTAACTTTGTTGACGAGCCTTACCTTTACTTCGAGGGGAACGGCGTAAGTCGCGTCCCTGTCCCTGCACTCTTTCTCACCGTACTTCGGCGCGCCGTTTAAGTTATGGTCGAGAAAGTAAAGCTCGTAGTGGTCGGCGTTGTCGGTTATGGGTGAAAAATCTTCAAACACTTCCGAAATGCCTTCTTCGATGAAAGCGTCATAAGAATCTTTCTGCACTTCAACGAGGTACGGCATAGGCTGCACTTCTTTGATTTTCGCGAAAGTCTTTCTTTCAACGTTGCCACATTTTATTGTTTGTAAATTACGCATTATTTACACTCCTTGATAAAATTTGTAAAACACCTTGATAAATTCCGCGGGACGGAATATAATTTAAAAGCGAAAGCGTTTAAGACCCTCCGCCTTACGACGAATAAGCCTTTGACGCCGCGATTTATCAAAGCTTTTTTAGTAAGCTTCAAACAGCTTTTAAACCCCGAAAAGAAAATATTTTTGTTCGGCAAAATATTCGCACCGTTCGGTATTAAAAATCGCTTGGCGGCGGTAAACCGCTATAAATTATATTTATAACCCCGTTTTTTCGCGTTTTTCGCGCTGCTTTTTACCTTAAAAAGCGCAAAAAGACGCTATTATTACATTTTAGCATTTTACAATTATAATAAAAGCGGCAAAATATGTCAACCGTTTGGTCAAAACATTTGAATTTTTTTTGCGAATTTTGTAGAATATATAAAAACGCATGCGAAAAACTAGCGGCGACGGGCGCGGCGTACGAGTGAGGCTCACCCCGCTTTGACGAAAGGACTATATGAGAATAGACAAATTTTTAAAGGTTTCGAGAATTTTAAAGAGAAGAAGCGTCGGTAAAGACGCGTGCGACGGCGGCAAAGTGACCGTAAACGGTAAGGACGTAAAACCGTCGTACAACGTAAAAGTCGGCGACGAAGTGACCGTTAAGTTCGGCGGCGGCGCGCTCGCTTTCAAAGTTCTGGCGGTTAAGGAAACGGTTAAAAAAGACGAAGCCGAAACGCTTTACGAAATAATAAATTGACTTAAGTTACGGAGACGATATGAGTTATTCGGTTATAATAGCCGCCGCGGGGAAAGGCGAACGCGCGGGGTTTAAACGCAATAAACTTTTGGAAACGATAAACGGCAAGCCCGTTATTTTACTGACCGCCGAAATTTTCGACGGGCTGACGGGCTTAGACGAAATTATAGTGACCTATAAAGACGGCGAAAAGGAAGAACTTCAAAACGCGCTTAAAACGGTTAAAACGCCGCTTCGCTTCGTTGCGGGCGGCGAAACGCGGTTTTTATCGGTTAAAAACGCGCTTAAAACGGTTAATTCGCCCGTCGTTTTAATTCACGACGGCGCGCGCCCCTTCGCCTCGCGCGAGACGGTTTTAAAGTGCGCCGAAACGGCGGAAAATTTCGGCAGCGCAATCGTCACCCTTCCTTGCCGCGATACGGTTATCAGAC
>CAKQMM010000217.1 GCA_934254755.1 uncultured Clostridia bacterium | reverse complement strand
CTGTCGGGGCGGTCGTTTTAAACAGGGTTAAAAGCGCGTCCTTCCCCAACACCATTTCGGGGGTTATCTATCAGCCGTACGCCTTCACATGCGTTTCGGACGGGCAGATAAACTATTCGCCTGACGCTACCGCTTTAAAAGCGGCGAAAGACGCCCTTAACGGTTGGGACCCGACTTACGGATGCTTATACTACTACAACCCGAAAATCGCAACCAGCAGTTGGATATTTTCGCGTAAAACGATGGTTACCATCGGCAGCCACGTCTTTGCGTTATAAGGAGAGTTATGGAAAAAGTTAAAAACAGCGCGATTGAAAAAACCGAAAAAATAGCAAACGCCCCCGCCCGCAAAAATACGGGCAACAAAACTCAAAAAACGGGCGATAATCAAACTATACGCAAAGATAGTAAAAATAAAAGCAAGTCTTCTTCCTTAAAAAACGCCGCCGCGCGCGAAAAGGCAGCGGACGAAAAGAGGGCTTTAAATGAGCAGAAAAAGAAAGATAAGGAAGCCGTAAAACAGCAAAAAAAGGAAGAAAAAGAGGCTTTAAAACAGCGTAAAAAAGAAGAAAAATTAAAACAAAAAGAGTTAAAGCAAAAGCTTAACCAAAACAAAAACGCGGCAAAACTTAAACGCCTGGAAGATAAAAAGAAACGCCGCGCCGCCGAGTTTAAAAAGCTCGAAGCGGAGCGTATCGAGCGCAAAAAGCGTTTAGCCTTAGCGCGCGAAGAGAGGCTTAAAAAGCGCGCCGAGCGAAAGGCTCTTTTAAAAAACGAAACGAAAGAGGAGCGCAAAATAAGGCTTGAAAAGGAAAGAAAGTTAAAGCTTTCGGAACGCAAAAAAGCACAAGCCGCCAAAAAAGCCGCTATCATTGAACGGCAAAAGGCGAAAGCCGCCGCGCTTAAAGCGGAAAAGGAAGCGCGCGCCGCCAAAAAAGCGGAACGCATACGCTTAAAAGAAGAAAAGCGGCAGGCTAAACTCGATAAAAAGGGTAAAGTCAAAAAAGATAAGGTAAAGACCAAAACTTCTCGCAAAGGGGATAAAAAGGGTTACGGCGGCTGGCTTGCGGCGGTTATATCGCTCGGCTGCGCTACGCTCGTTTTGGCGGGGCTTTTAACCTTTTCGATATTCGAGCCGAGTAAAATGGAAAGCGGTTATAACGACCGAAACGCCGGCGGGTTTTACGATTTAGTGGGCTACGTCGATAACATCGACGTAAATTTAAGCAAATTCATGGCGTCTAACGACGACGGAGTTCGCCAAAAACTTTTGGGCGACGTAAGGGTGCAGTCTAACTTAGCGGTTGAAAGCTTATCTTCGCTCGCGATAAAAGACGACTCGAAGTATTACACCACCAAATTCATCAACCAGACGGGCGACTACGCTAAGTATTTAGGCGAAAAGTTGATGAGCGGAAAGCCGCTTACCGAAAAGGACTTGCTCACGATAGAGAGCATTTACGAAACTAACAGATATATTAAAGAAAGTTTGGACGAGCTTACGGGCGAGATTGACGAAAACTTCGACTTTTCGACCGTTTACGAAGGAAAGGACGACAATATCGTTATAAAACGCTTTAAAGATTTGGAAAGCAAGTCTGTCGAATACCCGCACATGGTTTACGACGGCGCTTTTGCCGACGAGATAAAGAGCGGCAACGCCGAATCGCTTAAAGACGAAAAAGAGGTTTCGGAAAGCGAAGCGACAGACATGCTTAAAAAGTATTTTTCGGGTCTTACCCTCAGCGAAGTTACCCTGACGGGAGCTATCAACGACGAGGTTTTAAGCGGTTATAACTTTACCGCGGTTGATAGTGGCGGCGTTCAGATAGACGCGCAAATTTCTAAAAAGGGCGGCAAACTCGTAAACTTTAACTATTATAAAGATTGTTCCGCGCTTAACTACGGTTTAGAAAACTGCGAAAAAATCGCCGACGAATTCCTTAAAAAAGCAGGGTTTAAAAATATGAAAGCCGTGTGGGTTTTAGAGGACGGGGCGAACGCCACCATAAACTACGCTTACGAACAAGACGGCGTTATCTGTTACAGCGACCTTGTTAAAATAAGCGTTTGCCGCGAGCGCGGAGTGGTGAACGGAATGGACGCGAAAAACTACTATCTTAACCATAAAGATAGAAAACTCGCAACCCCGCTTATAAAGCTTGGCGAAGCGGAAAGCCGCTTAAACGGCAGCCTTATCGTTCAAAAATCGTCGCTTGCGCTTATTCCGCAAAACGGCGGAACCGAAACCCTTGCTTACGAGTTCATCGCAAGTAACGAGGGCGGCACTTACTACGTCTATATCGACGCTTTAACGGGCGCGGAAGCGGATATTTTTAAAGTGGTTGAAACGAGCGAAGGCACTATGCTTATGTAATAAGCGGTTTAATCAAACTATACAAAGGTTTTTATACTCGGCGGCAGCGAATTTAAGCGTTGCCGCCGATTTTTTACGGGCTTAAAGAGGGGCGATAAAAATCGCCGCCGCGCCGATTTGAGTATAAAATTTAAACACATTTTTAAGTTGTGTTTAAAAAGTGAACGATTATTAAACGTTTATAAAAAGTTCTTGCGCTACGTACTATGCGTTTGATTTTAGCCTCGATTTATGCTATATTAAAGTAAACCAAAGTATGGCAAAACGCCGCTTTGCGGCGTAAAATAATCGGGAGATAAATTTATAGGGAGAAGTTTAATATGTTGGTTTTAAAGAACGTAGTCAAAGACTATCAAGCGGGGGACGAAGTCGTTCACGCGTTAAAAGGCGTTTCGATAAACTTCAGAAAGAACGAATTCGTTTCCATTTTAGGTCCTTCGGGTTGCGGCAAAACGACGATGCTCAACATAATCGGCGGGCTTGACCATTATACGAAAGGCGACCTTATAATAAACGGTAAGTCCACCGCTACTTTTAAGGACAGGGACTGGGA
>CAKQMM010000216.1 GCA_934254755.1 uncultured Clostridia bacterium | reverse complement strand
AAAGCGCGGCGGAAATAGCGTCTGCATACGCCCTTTTAAGCCCGCCCACGCCGAGTTTCACCCCGCCGAAATACCTAGTGACGACCGCCGCCGTCTCGTATAGTTCTTTGTTTTTAAGAACTTCGAGCATGCTCGACCCGGCGGTGCCCTGCGGCTCGCCGTCGTCGCTGAACTTAACGTAAGCGGAATTTTTAGATAAAACGTAGGCGTAACAGTTATGGCGAGCGTCGGCGTACTTTTTTTTGACGCTTTGAATAAATTCTTTCGCTTCGTCGTCGCTCTCAACCCGCTTTACGTTACAAATAAAGCGCGATTTTGTGACGGTTATTTCCGCCGTAGCCGCATTTTTAACGCTTTTAAAACCGCTAAAATCTGCCATTACGCGAGTATGATTTTATAGTGAACTTTTTTACCCTTGTGAAGGATAAAGCTGCCCGCCGCTTTAACGGTCTCGGGAATTTGCAAATCGCTTACGATAAGTTTATCATCGTTGACGGAAACGCCGCCGCCTTCGATAAGCCTTCTCGCTTCGCCCTTAGATTTCGTAAGACCCACGGCAACCAACACGTCAAGGTAACTTTCGAGCGATTTATCCACCGTTTTTTCGGGCATATCTTCTCCGCCGCCGCCGAACGCCGCTTTGGTCTGTTTTTCGGCTTTTTCGGCTTCCTCTTCGCCGTGAACGAGTTTGGTAAGTTCGCGCGCGAGAATTTCTTTCGCTTTGTTGAGCTCCGCGCCCTGCCATTTTTCCATTTCTTCGATTTCTTCGATAGGAATAAAGGTGAGCATCTTCATGCACTTGATAACGTCTGCGTCGTCAACGTTGCGCCAATACTGATAGAACTCGAACGGGGTCGTTTTGTTCGGGTCAAGCCAAACCGCGCCTTTTGCCGTTTTGCCCATTTTTTTGCCCTCGGAGTTGAGAAGCAGGGTGATGGTCATGGCGTAAGCGTCTTTGCCGAGTTTTTTACGGATAAGTTCGGTGCCGCCGAGCATGTTCGACCACTGATCGTCGCCGCCGAACTGCATGTTGCAACCGTACTTTTTGAAAAGATAATAGAAGTCGTAAGACTGCATTATCATGTAGTTGAACTCGAAGAAAGAAAGCCCGCGTTCCATGCGCTGTTTATAGCACTCCGCCCTTAACATGTTGTTGACCGAGAAGCACGCGCCTACTTCGCGCAATAACTCTATATAGTTAAGGTTCAAAAGCCAGTCGGCGTTGTTTACGGCAATAGCCGCGTTTTCGCCGTCGAAACGGATAAAGCGCGCCATCTGCTTTTTGAAACATTCGATGTTGTGGTTTATGGTTTCTTTCGTCATCATCTGGCGCATATCGGTTCTACCCGACGGGTCGCCTATCATGCCGGTGCCGCCGCCGAGAAGCACGACGGGTTGGTTGCCCGCCATTTGCAAACGCTTCATTAAGCATAAAGCCATAAAGTGACCGACGTGCAGACTGTCGGCGGTCGGGTCGAAGCCGATGTAAAACTTAGCTTTGCCGCCGTTGATAAGGTTCTTGATTTCCTCTTCGTCGGTAACTTGCGCGATAAGCCCGCGACGAACGAGTTCTTCGTAAATTTGCATTTTTATTTTCTCCTTAATTATTTCGTATTAAAAAAGCCCTTTGACGCTATTTAGCGTCAGAGAGCAAAATTTTGCGGTACCATCTCTTTTCGGGCGAGCCTTGCGGCAAAGCCCCTTAGAAAGTGAAAACTCACTTAACGCTGTAACGGGCGACCCCGTCCCCGTCTACGCGGCGAATTTCAACCGATAAAACTCGCTTTCGGGGGGAACGCTGGAAAGTGTATTCGCGCCAAGCCCGATATATCCTTGCACCGAACGGATACTCTCTGAAACGACCTTTGGCGTTACTTCTCTTTATAAACGCGTTATTTATTTTTAGCGGTTACTTGAATTGTACACGATAAGATTTTTTTTGTCAACGAAAAAACCGTTTTATTTATTCTCGTCCGCTATTTAAATGGTTACGTAAACTTTAAAAGGGAATTTCGCGATAAATTTATCGAAAATAATTGCAAAACGCCGCTTTGTTTGATATACTATTAAAAGAATTTTTAACGGCAACATTTTTGCCTAAAATAATTTGGAGGAATTTATATGCAATATTCAAACGAAGTAAAGAATATGGTTTGCATTAACAAAGGTCCCAAACACGGCCCCGCCCCCATACCCGAAGAAGGTAAGTGGGTTGAAGCCAAAGAGATTAAGGACATCTCCGGCTTTACGCACGGCGTAGGCTGGTGCGCTCCCCAACAAGGCGCGTGCAAACTCAGCCTTAACGTTAAAAACGGCGTTATCGAAGAAGCGTTGGTAGAAACGATAGGTTGTTCCGGTATGACCCACTCCGCCGCTATGGCGAGCGAAATACTCCCCGGCAAGACCATTCTGGAAGCCTTGAACACCGACCTTGTCTGCGACGCTATCAACACCGCTATGAGGGAATTATTCTTACAGATAGCATACGGCAGAACGCAGTCCGCTTATTCGGACGACGGTTTGGTCGTAGGCGCGGGTCTTGAAGATTTAGGCAAAGGTTTACGTTCGCAGGTCGGCACTATGTACGGCACCAAAGAAAAGGGCGTAAGATATCTTGAAATGGCCGAAGGCTACGTTACGAGAATGGCTCTCGACGAAGATATGCAGGTCATCGGTTACGAATTCGTTTCGCTCGGCAAAATGACCGACTTCATCAAAAAAGGCATGGAACCCAACGAAGCGTACAAGAAAGCTACGGGGCACTACGGCAGATTTGAAAACGCGTTCAAATACGTAGACCCGCGCAAAGAATAAGGAGGTAGCATTATGTCGTTATTTGAAGGATATGAAAGAAGAATTGACAAAATCAACAAAACGTTGAAAGAATACGGCATCAACTCCGTTGAAGAATGTAAAGAAATCTGCCTTGCTCACGGC
>CAKQMM010000215.1 GCA_934254755.1 uncultured Clostridia bacterium | reverse complement strand
GTTCATGTGCGAATAAGAGCTGTTGAAAGCAAGTTCGTTATGATAGTTAGAAGTTTTAACGAGTTTTTCGATAAATCTGAGCCCGTAATATTTGCCCGCCTGACGGGAAAGTTCGTAGCCGTTTTGTTCGGTAATCGTCGTTGCGGCAGAATCCTGGACGAAGTTGCCACCCGAAATTTTGCCGAGATTGCTTGCCTGACCGTTAAAGGTGTAGTTAAGCATCATCTGGTCAAGACCTTCATAGTCGGCAACGAGCGCCTGCATAAGGTTGTTAAGATAGTCCCTGTGGTTTGCGCCCGTCCAAACTATCGGGGTATTGTGGTCTTGCACTATATAGTCGCAAAGTTTATAAAATTCGTCGTAAGTTGCGGGAAGCCCGTCGTCGTCAGTGCCGTATTCGCCGTCGGGGCCTGCGCTTCTTGCGTCGGTTTTGTTATAAATGAAGTAGTCTTCAAGGTTGGTTCCCGCAGGGGTTTTAGCGAAATAATAGCCCTTATCTTCAAACAAATCGACGTTATAAGTAAGACCGCTGTAGCCCGAATAGTGAGGGATGCCGTAATAATGGGTCGCGCCGTCTTCTACGATACCGTAGTAGTTTTTCTGTTCGGCGGTAAGCTTGCTTTCAATCGTCTTGCCGCTTGCGTCGCCGTAAGCCGACAAGTCGGCGGTGACCGCTTCGGTTATGTCGCCGAGCACGCCCACCGTTTTAAGAGTATAGTAGTAGGCGTATTCTGCAAAATAAACTTCGTCGCGGTTGTCGAGAATCTGCGTCTGCATTTCGTCAACCTGCGATTTTTGGTTGTTTATATAAATCTGAATACCTTTTTTGCCTTCTTCGTACACGTCGTTTTCGTGTAACTTTTCATACCTTTTTTTAGCCGCCGCAAGCCAATCGGAGCCGTAGCCGCCGTAAAAGTTGAAAACGTAAAGCTGGGTTCTTGACGTATCTATTTTTTCATCGACGTTAGAGTTCGGGTTGTCGGGATTCGTTCCGCCGCCGCAAGCCGTTAAGCCGAGACTCATAACAAGCGCAAGCGCCGCCGAAAAAATTTTAGCAAATCTTTTTTTCATAACTTTCTCCTTAATAAATATATTTCTACTACTGCGCGCTACGAACGTTTCAAGCGCCGTTGCAGATAAAGTTTTTTAGTAAACGTATTATATGCGGCACGCTTTGTAAGCGTGCCGCCCGTTTTTAGATAAAGAAAAACGGGCGATTTTGCAAAATTTTTGCTCAAAAACTTTGCAAAATCTTAATTTATTTTTATACGGCTTATTTTTCAATCGCGGCAATCGTTTTGTTACATTCCGCGATTTTTTTAATGCCTTCCGCGGTGAACTTATCTTTCCGCTCGTAGGTATATAAGCCGTTCTGCTCCTGCTCTACGTCGTAAAGCTGGGTGTAACAAAAACCGCTTATTTTATCGGCGTTTAAAATTGCTTTGGTAAGTCGGACGTATCTTGCGATAAAATCTTCTTCGCTGCCGCACTTCGTATAACCCCAACCGTTTTCGGTGGACGCGTCGTAAATAATTCCGCCGTACTCGCTGACGTTTATCGGCAAACCCTTTTTATATCTTAAATTCTCTTCGCCCGCAAAATCGGGAGCGTAGAGCGCGGGGATATCCATTTTATCTTCGTCTTCGATTTCTTTAATATGCCGTTCGAAATCTTCGGGCGCGCCGTAGTCGTGATAATCGTAAACGTCGGTTTTATGTCCGTGGTAGCCGCCGCTTACGTCTAAGCAAGGTCTTGTATTATCTAAAACCTTAATTAAAGCGTATATCGCGTCTACAAAGCGAACGTCGCGCACCTTTTTGTCGTCGTATAAACTGCACCACGTTTCGTTGAGCGGGCACCAGGTTATAATCGACGGGTGGTTGAAATCTCTTTCCACCGCTTCCGTCCACTCGCCCGCAAAAGCGCCAAGCGCAGATAAGTCGTAGTAGCCCACGCCCCAGCTCGGAAATTCGCCCCAGACAAGATATCCTGCCTTATCCGCGTGATACAAAAACCGCGGGTCGAAAACTTTTTGGTGAAGCCTTGCGCCGTTAAAGCCCATTTTAAGCGACAGGTCTATATCGCGCTTTAAAGCTTCGTCGTCCGGCGCGGTGTAAAGCCCGTCTTTATAATACCCTTGGTCGAGAACCAGACGCTGAAACACGGGTTTACCGTTGAGTAAAAACTTTAAGCCGTCGTATTTAACTTCTCTTAACCCGAAGTAGCTGTCGATTTTATCTTCTTTATAGGTAACGGTAACGTCGTAAAGTCTGCCCGCGCCCGCTTCCCACAAATGCGTTTCGGAAAGGGGGATATCGAACGAACTTTTATTCTTCATATAACCGCCGCCGCTTCCGACCTTTGCGCCGTTATAGTAAACGTCTATAACCGCTTCGCCTTCGCCTTCCGCGGTAACTTCCGCTTTTACGCTCGACGTTTTTACGTTCGGGTAAAATTTTACGTTTTTAATATATTCAAGCGGGGTGCGTTCGAGCCAGACCGACTGCCATATACCCGTCACGCGCGTGTAGAAACAACCGTGCGATTCCTTTTCGCGCGATTGCTTGCCGGACGGGACGTTCGCAAACAAGTCGTTTTTAACGAGAACCCTTAAAACGTTTTTGCCCACTCTCGCCGCAAGAGTTATATCGCACTCGAAAGGAGTGTAGCCGCCGCGGTGTTCGCCGACCGCCTCGCCGTTTAAAAACACTTTAGCTTCGTAGTTGACCGCGCCGAATTTAAGCGCAAGCCTTTGCCCCGTAAACGGCTCTGAAATTTCAAACTCTCTTTCGTATTCGCATTCGTTTATATAATCGGTATAACCTATCAGCGATAGTTCAGACTCGGGCGCGTACGGGACCATTATTTCTTTTGCCCCGTCAACGCTTTGCGACGAAAACTTCCACTTGCCGTCAAGGTTTACCAGCGTATCTCTGAAAAATTGCGGA
>CAKQMM010000214.1 GCA_934254755.1 uncultured Clostridia bacterium | reverse complement strand
TCAGAGCAAATTATGCCGCCCGCGCCCGTTATAGCTATAACTTTATCGCTTAAATCTACGTTAAAAGGTAACTTCATAAACAAATCTCCTTATTTTAGTCCGCCGCAAAATTCGCGGCAATGAACGATTATTTTTTAATTTTTAAGTCTTTATCTACCGCTTCAAACAAGCCCTGCAAATAGCACGCGCCCATCGCTCTGTCAAAAAGCCCGTAGCCGGGTTTTGCGTCTTCGCCCCATACGTTTCTGCCGTGGTCGGGGCGCAAATAGCCTTCAAAACCGTTTTCTTCAAGCGCCTTGACTATCGAATAAATATCGACGTTGCCTTCGCTCGTTTGGTGTCCGTTTTCATAAAAATCGGTGTCCGACGTATACTTTAACTGCCTCAAGTGCGCAAAATAAATGCGTTTTGCGTATTTTGCAGCCATCTTCGGCAAGTCGTTAAACCTGCCCGCGCCAAGGCTCCCCGTGCAGAAAGTTATGCCGTTATGTTCGTTCGGCACTGCGGCGAAAAGTTTATCGTAATCTTCTTCTTTTCCGACGATTCTCGGCAAGTCGAAGATATCCCACGGCGGATCGTCCGGGTGAACGGCAAGGTTTACGCCCGACTCGTCGCACGCGGGCATAACAGCCTTTAAAAAGTAAACGAAGTTTTCGAAAAGTTTTTCGTGCGTTATACCCTCGTACTCTTTCAAAAGCCCGTTAAGCTCTTCGCTCGTGTAACTTTCGTCCCAGCCGGGGAGGCGTAAATTGTGTTTGTCGAGTTTATTGAAGTCCGCTTCGCTATAAGATAACGACGTCGAACCGTCTTCGTGCTTGTAGTATAAATTAGTTCTGAACCAGTCGAAAACGGGCATAAAGTTATAACAAATACACTTAACCCCCGCTTTGCCGCAGTTTATAATGTTTTGCTTGTACGCTTCGATATACTTATCTCTCGTGGGTTTGCCGAGCTTTATATCTTCGTGTACCGGCACGCTTTCGATAACTTCCATTTCAAGACCCGCGTCGTTACATAATTTTTTAAGCTTTAAAAGTTTTTCAAGCGGCCAGACCGCCCCGACGGGTTCGTCGTACACGGCGGTAACAACCCCCGTCATGCCCTGTATCTGCTTAATGTAGTTAAGCGGGATACAATCGTTTTCGCCGTACCAGCGAAAAGTCATTTTCATAATGCTCTCCTTTGCCGAACAAATTTAAAGCCCGCCAAACCTAAAAACTTAATGCGGCTTAAATCTCGCCCGACTAAAAGTTGACTTGCAACTTTTTTAGTATTATAATAAGTATAGCACAATTCAATGGGTAAACAATACAATATATTTACTTTAAGGCATATTTTTTAGTACTATTTTAAGGTGTTTTATGGTTTTAAGCGATAACGCGGCGGTTTACGCCCGCCACAACAAATTCGGCGCGTACTTTTCGATTGCGAAGCGCAAAAACGCAGTGAGCGACGTTACCCTCGTTTTAAAAGGAAAACTCGACTACGTTATAAACGGCACGTCGTACGCGGTGAACGCGGGCGACGGAATTTTTATACCCGACGGCGCGAGTTGCCAGCGCGTTGCGGGTAAAGACTACGCCGATTTTATAAGTTTAAACTTTGCGGGGTGCGCAGACATTCTTCCGACGGGGATAATCGAAAACGCCGTGAACGCGCAGATTAAAAGCGCGGTTTCACTCTTCGACGCGAACGAAGAAGATAAAACGGAATTTTATATAGAGCGCAAAAACTTTATAACTTCGCTTATTTTAAGTTACGTTTTAAGCGGAGCTTCCCTAGATAAAGAAAGCAAAACCGTCCGCCTCATTAAAAAGTACGTGAGCGACAACATCGGCGAAAAAATCACCCTTAAAGGGGTGGGCGAAAGCCTTTACTTTTCGCCCGTGTATGCCGACGCGGTTTTCAAGCGCGAAACGGGCGTTTCGATTATAAACTACTCCATTTTAAAAAAGGTTGAAGCGGCAAAAAGTTTGCTCGGCGAAGGCGTTTCGCTTAAAGACGTGTCGGAAGCCGTAGGGTTTTCGGACTACAACTACTTTTCGCGATTATTTAAAAAACGCACGGGCTACACCCCGAACGCTTTCAGAAAAACTTTGGTTTGATAAAAATAAGTAATTCGGCGCGATTTTAAACAAAATCGCGCCGTTTTTTATTCCGTTTCTTTTAAGTCTTCCACCCTTACGCCAACGTCTTTTTCCGTCGTGCAGTAAACCCCGTTTTCGTCAATATAACTTTCTCCGTCGAAGTAGCCGAGCGGGGACTGAACCCCGTCAAGCCTTAAAGGCGTCTTTTTTGCCCGTTTTAGGCAAATCTTTGCTTGAAGTATTTGTATACTTCTCGCGCAAACCTTTGCTAAAACAGTCTTAAAAAATACGGCTTTAAGGTGCCTTGGCATTTTAACGGCGATAAATTTAGATAAATCAAGGCAAACGAACGCAGCAATACTTGTCCCGTATTGCAAGCGAGTTTAACGCCGATTTAACAAATTTTGCGCCGTTAAAACTTAACGTTGTTCAATCCCCGTTCGGCTAATACATAACCGTTGCGCTCTTCTCCTAAAACGACGCCTTTATCGCCCGCCTTAACGCCCGCTTTTTTATACTCGCTCCTGTCTTTTATAAGTTCAACCCGCGTATATTCTTCCATAACTAAACTTCCCCGCCGTCCGTTTCGCCGCAACTGTTTTCGCAATCGTTCGTTTCGACGCGAACGTTTTTGTCGGTGCGTTTATCGGCTTTTTTGGTTAAAACTGCGGATAAAATAAAGAACCACACCGCCGAAACTATTACGGGCATAAAGTAACTTCCCGCCCGCCACGATATAAGCGTTGCGCCGATATGCTCCGCCCCGATGACCGCCGAAAACACGAGCGTAAAGACGATTTCGCTGCTGCCGTTGCCGCCGGGGATAGGGATAACGTTGGTGATATACGCCGCGCCTATAGTTAAAAGATAGAATGATAAA
>CAKQMM010000213.1 GCA_934254755.1 uncultured Clostridia bacterium | reverse complement strand
GCTCAATATCGAGCGCGCTATGGGCGCGTATATTTCGGACGACGAAGTCGATGAAGTCGTCAAGTTCGTCGAGAAAAATAACGAAGCCTATTACGACTACAACGCGTGGAGCAAAATCATGTCTACCGTCGCAAGCAATATGCAACAGGATGATAAGGGCAGAACCGACCTTGTGTCCGGCGGCAGCGGCGTAGGCGCGCCTCACAGCGACGCGGACGAACTTTGGATAAAGGCGATGCAGGAGTGTTATCGCGAAGGCGGCGTAAGCGGAAGCTTTTTGGTGCGCAGGCTGTCAATCGGCTCGAACAGGGCGGCAAGGATAGTCGACTGGCTCGTCGATAACGGCTACGTTTCCGCTAAAGCGGAAGGCGGCAAGCGTAAGCCGCTTTACACTCAGGAAGAATTCGAAAAAATGATATCGGAAGATGGCAATGGAGAAGAGTAAAAAAATAGGGCTTATATCGCTCGGATGCGACAAAAACCGCGTCGACAGCGAAAAAGCCCTCGCCCTTATAGGCGACCGCGCCGTAATCACAAACGATATAAACGAAGCGAATATCGTCATAATAAATTCGTGCGCTTTTTTAGAAGCCTCGCGCAAAGAAAGTATTGACGCGGTCATGGAAGTGAACGAACTTAGAAATAACGGCGTGCTCGAAAAAATCGTTTTAAGCGGATGTTTGCCGCAAAAGTTTATAAACGAGCTTTTCGACGATTTAACCGAAGTAGACGTCTTTTTAGGTTTTTTAGATTACGACTTGCTTTTTGAAGCTCTGGATAAAGCCTATAACGGCGAAAGAGTTAATTACGTAAACAAAAAGAAAAATTTTGTAGCAAAAAAAAGAGTTTTGACAACCCCTTGTCACTATTATTACCTTAAAATAGCAGACGGTTGCAATAACAAATGCACTTATTGCTTAATTCCGAAAATTCGCGGCAGGTATAAAAGCGAAAAAATCGAAGATTTAGTCGGCGAAGTTAAGCTTTTGGGCGAAGCGAAAGAAGTTATTTTGGTCGCGCAGGATGTTACGCGTTACGGCGTCGATTTATACAAAAGCCCTATGCTCGTGCCGCTTATAAGAGAGTTAAGTAAACTTAGCGAAGTAGAAAAAATTCGTATTTTGTACGCTTACCCCGATATGATAAGCGACGAACTTATCGACGAAATTAAAAATAACGATAAAGTTATTAAATACATAGATATCCCTCTTCAACACGCAAGCGACAGGGTTTTAAAACTAATGAACCGCAAGGGGACGAATAAAGAGTACCTTGCGCTTATAGAAAAGTTGCGTGAAAATATACCCGAAATCGCTATCAGAAGTACTTTTATAACGGGCTTCCCCGGCGAAACGGAAGAAGATTTTAAAGTTTTAGAGAATTTTATAAAAACGGTTAAGTTTACGAACTGCGGCTTTTTTGCTTATTCGCGCGAGCCCGATACGCCCGCGTATAAACTCCCCGACCAAATCGACGAAAGAGTTAAAAAAGCCCGCGTTAAAAAACTATACGGCGTGCAAAAGAAAATATCCGCCGAGTTTTTAAAAACCTTAATCGGCAAGACGATAACCGTCGTCACCGACGGGATAGATTACGATAAGCAGTCGTTTTACGGCAGGGCGTATTATAGCGCGCCCGATATCGACGGAAAAGTTTACTTTTCGTCCGAAGACGATATCGTTCAAGGCGAAACGTATAAAGTTTATATCGAAAAAACCGACGATTACGACGCTTACGGGAGGGTAGAAGAATGAATTTACCTAATAAACTTTCGCTTTTAAGGGTTGTTTTAATACCCGTTATGGTCGCGCTTTTCTTTATAACCGCGATACCATATAACTACGTATGGTCCGCGGTCGTGTTCGCAATAGCCGCGTTTACCGACTTTTTGGACGGGTATATCGCGCGCAAATATAATCTCGTGACGGACTTCGGAAAGTTTATTGACCCTATAGCCGATAAAATTCTCGTTTTAAGCGCGTTTATTCTCATTTTAACCGTGCCAAATATTTTAGGCGGCGGCATAGGCGCGCTTTTCGGGTATGAATATAATTCCCCCGACGGCGTAAAGTTAGGCGTTCAGTTTGGCAGAATCGCGGGCGGCGTAGGCGTAATTATAATCGTCGCGCGTGAAATGACCGTTTCCGTTTTAAGAATGATTGCCGCGAATAAAGGCGTCGTTTTAGCGGCTGAAAAGTCGGGCAAAATTAAAACTTTTACCACCGATATCGCTATTTTCGTGCTCCTTATGTACGGTAGCGTTCACGTGTTGCCCCTTTATTTTATCGGGCTTGCGCTCTATATCGTTTCGGTCGGACTGACAATTTATTCGGGTGCGTTTTACTTAATTAAAAACAAAAAACTTTTCAGCGAAAGCATGTAAAATGGTCACGTTTCAGAGTTTAGAAGAGTTTAAGTTATATTTTTGCGATATAAAAAAGCTTGAAGAGTTTTTAAAGAGCGCAAGCGTTAAGTATACGCTCGGCGTTTCGGGGTACGACGCTACGTTGTCGGTCGATTTAAGCGATAAAAGTTTAGATAAAATCGACAAATTCAACAAATCGTTTCTTGCAGCGTTCAAAGGCGCGGTGTACGCGCTTGAAAACGTAAGCTTAGAGCAGGAACTTATAAAACTTTTAAAAATAGGCGGCGCAAAAATTTCCGTTGCGGAGTCGTTTACGGGCGGCAACGTTTCGGCAAAATTAACGTCCGTTTCCGGCGCGTCGGAAGTGTTTTTGGAAGGAATAGTAGCTTACTCGAACGAGGCAAAAACGTTAAGGCTCGGCGTTGACGCCGAAACTATTAAAAAATTCGGCGCGGTGAGCGAGCAAACCGCTTACGAAATGGCGCGCGGGCTTTTAAAAAATCCGCTTTGCGATATAGCGGCTGCAACAACCGGGATAGCGGGTCCGAACGGCGACGGAACGGACGCTCCCGTCGGCAGGTGTTTTATCGCGGCGGGCAACAA
>CAKQMM010000212.1 GCA_934254755.1 uncultured Clostridia bacterium | reverse complement strand
TTTAAGGAATTCAGCGAGAAATGAATAGGTTATCGAAAGGATTGAGCGCACTGTTTGAAAAAGAAGAAAACACGGTATACGAAGACCATTCGAATGAAAACGAAACAACGCCCGACGTTGTTTTTGCGAAAGGGTTCGTCGAACACGTAAAAGAAGATTTAATAGATATAAATAAAACCTTTTTCAAAATAGGTTTCAGATTAAACGAAGCGCAGCGTTGCGGCTATTACAAGACGCTAGGGTATAAAAGCATAGACGAGTGCGCCGAAAGTTTGTTCGGGTTTAAGCGCACCACCACGTACGACCTTATAAAGATTTTTAACACGTTTTGCGACGAACGCCGTTCGATGAATCTTCCGAAACGTTGGGAAGGCTTCAATAAAAGCAAACTGCTTTTATTGAGTCAACCGCTTCATTCGGATATAGCGAAAATCTGCGCGCCGTCGGACACGTACGAACGCATTAAGTACGCTATGAAACTGCATAGCGATTGCGGGTTTTACTACTGTTCGAGTTTAAACGACTTATCGTTAGAAGAATATATCGCCGTACTCGAAGAGCATAAACTGCGAACGAATTTGCCGCCGATAAAAGAAGACGTCGATTTGTCCGTAATTACGGACGAATCGCATTTGACTCCGAACGAAGAAAAGACAATCGACAACCAAAAGTCTTTCGGCAGCATAATCGCCGCGTTCTGTCTGGCGAGAAAATACGTTGTGGAAAAACACGATTTAGTCAATCAAACTCGTTCCGGCGTTCCTTTAAGCAAATTTGCCGACGAATTATACAAATACTTCGTCGAAGAACATATCTTGTCCCCCTGAAAGGCAGAAAGTTTAGAGGACTTCTGCCCCATATATACACCTCTTATAAGCCTGCGCCGTAAAAAGCGCGAGCGATACGCCGCCAAAGGTAATTAGTTCGGTTCGATTCCGAACGGCGGCAAATAATTCACACAGCGGAGATAGAAATGAACAAAGCGTATTTAATAGGGAATATAACCAGAGATTTAGAACTCAGCAAAACCACGAGCGGCGTATCGGTGACGCATTTTTCTATAGCGGTCAATCGCCCGTTCGTAAAAGACGACGGGGAACGCGAAACGGACTTTTTTAACGTGACAGCCTGGCGCGGCGTGGCCGAAAACTGCGTTAAGTTTTTAAGCAAGGGAAGCAAAGTCGCGGTTGTGGGAAGTTTGCAAAACCGTTCCTACGAAGACAAGGACGGCAACAAGCGCACCGTTACCGACGTTATTGCGTCGGAAGTGGAATTTTTAAGTCTTAAATCCACCAACGACACAGACGGCGAAAAAGACGCGCCTGAAGATAAAAAGTCGAACAAAAAGGACAAGTCTACGCTTACGGAAGTTAGCGAAGAAGACTTGCCGTTTTAAAAAAACAAGTCGAACGAAAGCGGCGGGAAACCGCCGCTAAGGGCGGCTCTTGAACTTATAGAAATAACTCGACACGCAAAAGCCGTTTAAGGTCGATTGAAAAATCGAGTTATTGATACAAGTCTTAAAATACGGGGGTTTAGTTTTGAATTACAAGGAGCTTAACGAAAACTTTAACTGTATTGACAAAGTAGAAAAAGTAAAGAAGCGCACGAAAAAGAATTATATCTTTTCCGAATGGTACGACGATTTATATAAATCTACCGAAGACGAGAGATATTTAAGCCGAGCGAACTCTATACGTACCTGCTGTCAGTTATGGGATATAGATTACTACCGATTTCAAGGCGTTAAAGACGTACAGCGCACTAACTTATGCAAAAGCAAGTTCTGCGAGAACTGCGGCAACGCTTCCGCCAAAAAGCGCGAAGAAAAGTTTACCCCGCTTCTTGACTACGTGGGGAAGTTTTACGACGTTTACCATATCGTGTTCACGGTCCCTAACTGTAAGCGCGAAGTGTTAAGAGGTACTCTCGATAAAATGTACTATGAATTTTCGTACATAGTCCGTTTGTTTCGCGGCAACGCCAAAATAAAGGGTTACGATTTTACGAAGTACGGGTTTTGGGGCGCGGTCAGAGCGTTAGAGATTACAAAGAACGTTAAAGAAAATACTTTCCACCCGCATTTCCACTGCCTGTTCGTCCTTAAAAAGGGGCTTAAATTAGACAAGGTAAACAAAACGTTTTTAAATCAATACTCTTTTTCTAACGCCGACGTAGAGAAAAAACGCGACGGAAAACCTTACGTCTTCAGCGAGTTCGAGATACTGCTGCAAAAAATTTGGTATTTGCGCTTTAACGATATTCGCGTAAACGAAAAATCTATCGCCGAACTCGGCACGGGTTACTCGGTCATAGCGAACAATTCGTTAGGAAAGTACCATCAAGTTTTTAAATACGCGACAAAAGGCGTTTTTGCGGGAAACAAGTCGCTTAGCGGTTATTTCGATTTCGTCGCGCTCGACAGAAGCCTTGACAAGCGGAAGATTATACAAGGTTACGGCAACCTTAATCGCTTTAAGTTCGACGTTAATTTCGCTTTTGACGAAGAAGCCGACCAAGCCTACGACGAAGTTATTGCCGAACTTAAAAACATAGAAAACCCCGTGAAGGTATTCGAGTTTTTAAGCGACATGGACTTTTACATTAAAAACGGGGTTCGGTATATTTCCCGAACGGGTGTAAAAAACTTTTTAAGCGATAAACGTAAACCTATTGAAACCGCGCCGAAAAACGGACTTGCGGACGTTGACACGGGCGAAGTTTACGACAGCGTCGAGAGTATTCCGCTCGACCGCATTACCAAGGTTAAAGTTACCGTTAAGCCCAAAACAGAACTTAAACGAATTTGTAAATACAAAGTCCGTTACAAAGGCTACAAGTTCAGGTATTCCGTTAAAAACCAACTTAAACCGGTCGAGAAAAATTAGTTTTGAATTATGGAACTTTGGCAGATTATAACGATAGCGCTTTTTAGCGCGTATACGGCGATAGCGTTCTTTTTTATGGGCGCGAATAAGACGAA
>CAKQMM010000211.1 GCA_934254755.1 uncultured Clostridia bacterium | reverse complement strand
TGTACTTGCCGTACTATGAGCGGTGTTTAACACAGCAAAAACCGATTTATGCCCGCAAAAATAATTAGTGATAAAAAATGTTTTCCTTATAAAAAATCAAAAAAATATAGTATAAAATGGCGATTTTTTGAATTTTAGCTTAGAATACGGGGTTTAAATACTAAGCATAAATTTTCGATTTTGCCTTTTATATTATTGATTAGTTTGAATAATTGTGATAAAATCGTTAAAGAAAGCAATAATCAAAAAACACTCAAAGCGGGGTTTACTATCGCCGAAATTTAAAGCTTATTGTTCATTTCGGGTTGTTTTGAGTGTAAACGGGGAATTATAATGGCAGTTTATTTTATTATATTGATTGCGTCGCTCGTTCTGACGGTCATATTAAGCGCGTTCGTGTTGCCTAAGATATTTTTAACGGAAGAATTGATGGGGGCGAATCGAGGTAAGTTTTTATCGTTTGACCGCGGCGTTAAAAAAATAATAAACGACGGCGTTAAATGGATAGTTTACGCGCCTCTCCCGAAGTTTAGGCGGTTTATTCCGCGCTATGCGCTATCGCTGTCAAAAAGCGGAGATAAGGCGTTTTTCGCGCAGGTTAAAAAGGGGACGAAGCGCATGGATTTCGACGTTTTGATGTTTGACGAGAACAACGAAGTTTTTAAGGTTTTAAACGTTAAAGAAAGCGTTGAAGGTAAGCGGGTAACGCAAAAAATAGCGTTGCCGCAAAACACCGCCTACGTAAACGTTAAAATAAACGAGGCTGACGGCGTTAAATTCGGTAGCTTTTATAAAAAAAGCGTACCCAAAAAGAACGCCGCGCTATACGTATTGTTCAGCTTTTTAATCGTTGCGCTCGAAACGCTTCTCGCAAAAGTTTTGCTTACGAAGGCGTTCGGCGGCATATACACGGAAGGCAATTTGTTAGACCCCGAAGGGATAGCGTTCACCGCGATAATTTGCGCGGTAGCCGCAGTCCTCTACGCGATACTGACGGCTGTCGTAATCGCGTTAAGTTCAAAAAGAAGGAATTAACTTTATATGGGTAATTTAAAAGTTGTACATAAAGGCGTATATCCTTATCCTGCCGATAACGATTACGTTCGCCTTATTCAATATATATTCGTTGAAGAAAACGGCGAAAAATTTGCGCTTTTGCGTTTTGTGAACGACGATAAAAGCGCGGTTAAAGGCATAAAAATTTTGTTTGAACAAACGGGCGTTGACGGCGCCGCCGTTTCAAGCGGCGAATACGAGTGCGTCGGGCTGAACGTTAAGCATAAACAAAAATTTGCTTTCGATAAAAAAATAAAAATAGAAAAAGATTGTTTCGACTTTAAGGTTAAAGTTCTTAAAGTCGATTTCGGCAAGTTCGTTTATAACGCGTCGGGCGCGGAAAAGGGCGTAACCTTCGTCAAGCCCGAAACGCCCTCGCGTGCGCACGCGGGCGCGTATGTTAAAAAGGAAAAGAAGTTGCGCATATCCGTAATTTTATCTTTGCTGTTTTGCGGGGTAATGCTTGCGGCAAGCGCGGCTATAACCATATCGGTAAACAATTACAAGTCCACCGAAGACGGGTTCATTCTCCAAAACGTCAATTATACCTTCGTTGACGAAAACAAAAAGGAAGAAGTGACCGTTTCGGGTTATCGCGGCAAAGCCTCCCGCATAGAAATTCCCGAAAAAGCGGGCGGGCACCTCGTCGTCAAAATAGATAAGGACGCGTTTAAAGGCAAAACCTCGGTGAACCGCCTTACGATAAAAGGCGCGCCCGTTATATCGGACGGGGCGTTTATGAACTGCACCGGGCTTGAAAAACTCGACCTTGGCGGCGTTACGAATATCGGCGAAAAGGCTTTTTACGGTTGCATATCTCTTGAAGGGGTCGCTTCCGATAAACTTTTGTCCGTCGGCGCGAGCGCCTTTCAAAGGTGCGAGTCGCTTACCGACGTCAATATCTCGCACGACGGCGTTCTTGCGCTCGGCGAAAGGGCTTTCGACAGTTGCAGGAAATTAAACAGCGTTAAAATCGACTGTTTTATCGACTACGCAAAAGGCGGCGCGGGCAAGTTTTTCAACGGCTGCGGCGCCATAAGCGAAATGTACCTTAAAAACTACAACTATAAAAAATACGGTTACTTAGCGAATAACGGCAGCTTTTCGTCGCTGTTCAGCGGCACTCTCGTGCGGGTTGACGGCGCGGAAAATTTAACCGTTGAATATACCGATGAGATTTTTGCGTCTATGCTGAGCGGCGATAAAGTTTTAAAAACTTTCACCGTTAAAAATATCGAAAACGCAGATATTGCCGAAAAAGCGTTTTCGGGTTGCGAAAACCTTGCTTCGATAGACTTGCCGCTTTCTCCGACGGTTGTCGGCGCGGAAGCGTTTAAAGACAGCGGGCTTAAAGACTTTGACTTTTCAAAAGTGACCCGCATAAACAAACAAGCGTTTTCGGGTTGCAAAAACCTTATTAGCGATTTAAAGGTCGGTTTACTTATAACCGATATAAGAGAAAAGGCTTTTGAAAATTGCGTTTCGCTTACTAAAGTTAATTTATCCCCCGCGATAGTAAACCTCGGCGCGGGCGTGTTCTCGGGTTGCGTCAAGCTTGAAGAAGTGAACGGCTTGAATAAAATAAGCTTAACCACGCTTCCACAAAAAACGTTTGAAAACTGCGAAAGTTTGTCCGGCGCGGTTTTACCGGGAACGGTTACGACCATCGGCACCGCGGCGTTTAAAAACTGTAAATCGATGGCGACGTTTGTTGCTCCCGATGATCTTGAAACGGTGGCTGACGAGGCTTTTGCGGGTTGCGCGAGCCTTAAAAAAATTGATTTAAAAACCGTATCTTCGCTCGGCGCGCTTTCTTTATCGGAATGTACCTCTCTTGAAGAGTTGAGGGTTCCCGATACCCTTACAAGTTTAGGTTTAGGCGCGTTTTACGGCGATACGGCGCTTAATAAGCTTACTCTTCCGAGTTTTTGCACCGCAGACACTTTGCAGAACTTATTCTTAAAAGACGGCGAGGCGGTCGTGCCCGAATCGCTTAAAAC
>CAKQMM010000210.1 GCA_934254755.1 uncultured Clostridia bacterium | reverse complement strand
GTTATAGAACTCGGCGGCGAAGACGCGAAAATTTTGTTTTTGACGGGCGGGTTCGAGATGCGCATGAACGGCACCTGCGCGGGCGGCACGGGCGCGTTCATCGACCAGATGGCGACCCTTTTGAAAGTTACGCCCGAAGAGTTAAACGCGCTTGCCGAAAAAGCCGAAAAAGTGTACCAAATCGCTTCGCGCTGCGGCGTTTTTGCAAAATCGGACGTTCAACCGCTTATAAACCAAGGCGCAAAGCACGAAGACGTTGCGGCGGGCATATATCAGGCCGTCGTTTCGCAAACGGTTGCGGGGCTTGCGCAAGGGCGCGAAATTAAAGGAAACGTGGTATATTTAGGCGGACCTTTAACCTTTAACTCCTACCTTAGAAAAGCCATGGACGAAACGCTTAAAACGACAGGCGTTTTGCCCGAAAATTCGCTCT
Source organism: uncultured Clostridia bacterium (assembly GCA_934254755.1). Taxonomy (GTDB): domain Bacteria; phylum Bacillota; class Clostridia; order Christensenellales; family Borkfalkiaceae; genus HGM11412. Next base: position 2,634 of record CAKQMM010000210.1, on the reverse strand, counting down.
ATTACGTAGCGATGGGCGCGGCGTTTTCGGGCGTCGGAAAAGAAACGACGCTTTCGGAATTAACCGCCGCTTTAACAAAAACCCAAACCGAAATAACCTACAACTCCGTAGCCCCGCTCTTTTTAAGCAAAGCGGACTACGACGAATTTTCTATGCGCCACGAAAAAAACCAGGGCGCGGTTAAATTTTTAAGCACTCCCGAAAGCGAAATGTTCCTCGGCGTGGACGCGGGGTCAACCACCGTTAAAATACTTTTAACGAATAAAAGCGGGGATATGTTCCGCCCGTTTTATTCGTCGAACGACGGCAACCCCGTGCCGATAGTAAAAAAATATCTCGAAGATTTTTATAACGAATATCCGAACGTTAAAATTCTTGCTTCGGCGGTTACGGGTTACGGCGAAAACGTTATTAAAAACGCTTTCAATTTAGACCTTGGGTTAGTCGAAACGATGGCGCACTACACCGCCGCGAAAAAGTTTAACGAAAACGTCGATTTTATTTTGGATATCGGCGGACAAGACATAAAGTGTTTTAAAATACGAAACGGCGCGATCGACGGGCTTTATTTAAACGAAGCATGCTCTTCGGGGTGCGGCTCGTTTTTACAGACTTTTGCGGCGATTTTAGGTTACTCCGCGCAAGAGTTTTCGCGCCTTGCGCTGTTTGCCGACCACCCCGTGGACTTAGGTTCGCGTTGCACGGTGTTTATGAACAGTTCCGTAAAGCAGGCGCAAAAAGACGGCGCAAGCGTAGAAAACATTGCGGCGGGGCTTTCGATAAGCGTAGTCAAAAACGCGCTTTATAAAGTTATAAGATGCGCCGACGGAAAAAGCCTCGGCAAAAACATAGTCGTTCAAGGCGGCACGTTTAAAAGCGACGCCGTTTTAAGAGCCTTCGAGCGGGAAACGGGCGCAAACGTTATCCGCCCGGAAATTGCCGAACTTATGGGCGCGTACGGTTGCGCGCTTTACGCCGCGGGTAAGGGTATAGAAAAAACTAAAACAATGACGGCGGAAGAACTTAAAAACTTCGTGCATACCGTAAAAACCGTCACTTGCAAAGGGTGCACCAACCGCTGCAATCTTACGATAAACACCTTTTCGGGCGGAAGAAAATTCATTGCGGGCAACCGTTGCCAAAAAGGCGCGGGCGTGTCCGAAAAAATTACCGCGCCCGATTTATACGCCGATAAACTCGCCCTTTTAAGCGAGTATATGAAAAACGAAATCGACCCGAAAAAAAAGACGGTCGGTTTTATGACGGGGCTTAATTTTTACGAGCTTTTACCCTTTTGGCACGCGTTTTTTAAGACGCTCGATTTTAACGTTTTAACAACTCCCACGGGAAGCAGAGAGCTGTATCTTCTCGGTCAGCACACTATCCCGTCCGACACGGCTTGCTACCCCGCAAAAATTATGCACGGGCACGCTGAATGGCTTTTAAGCCGCAACCCCGACTATATTTTCTACCCCGATATGAGTTATAACGTGGAAGAAAATATGGGCGTGAACCACTTTAACTGCCCGATAGTCGCTTACTATCCGCAAGTTTTGAAAATGAACGTTGCGGGGCTTAAAAACGACAAATTTATATGCGACTTTTTGTCGCTTGCGAACAAAAAGCAATTCAATAAGAGAATACGCGAAATTTTAAGCGCGCACGGGCTTAAATTTACCAAAAAACAAATATCCGCCGCCGCAAAAAACGCTTATGCGGAATACGATGGTTACTTAAATAAAATACGCGAAAACGCCGATAAGTATATTGCCGAAGCGATTAAAGAAAACAAGCCGATAATCGTTCTTGCGGGCAGACCCTATCACGTAGACCCCGAAATAAACCACGGCATCGACTCGCTTATTTCGGAAGCGGGCGCGACGGTTATTTCGGAGGACGGTTTGCGGGGCAAAATCGCGCCTTTTAACGTAAACGTCAGGAATCAATGGACGTATCACGCAAGGCTTTACGCGAGCGCGAAGTTCGTTAAAGAGTGCGAATATAAAAACGTCGCTCTCGTTCAGCTAGTATCTTTCGGGTGCGGCGTTGACGCGATAACGACGGACGAAGTTAGGCAAATAGTCGAGAGCGGCGACAAAGTTTACACGCAGATAAAGATAGACGAAATATCGAATATGGGCGCGGTGAACATAAGGCTGAGAAGCCTGTTTGCGGTGCTTGACGCAAAGAACAAAAAGTAGGTTTAACCTTGCGCCCGCTAAAAGTTAGGCGCAAATAAAAACACGTTTAACAAAAAGGGAGAGGTTTAATTTTATGTTTAACGGAGAAAACACCGCTTTATCGGTTATTATGCTCATAATTTTTCCGATAGCGGCGTACTTAATTGCGGGCGTAAACCCCGCGATAGTTTTATCGAAACTTATTTACAAACAAGATATCCGACTGCTCGGCAGCAAAAACCCGGGGTTCACAAACTTTAAAAGGGTTTTCGGCGGAAAATACGCCTGGTTCGTCTTCTTTTTAGATTTGTTTAAATCGGCGGCGGTTTGCGCGGCAGCGGCGATAACTTATCACCTTTTGTTCGACGTAAGCGGGGACTATAAATGGTTCCACTTCGGCGGGGCGTACACGGGGTTTTTCGCCATGATAGGTCACGCCTACCCCGTCTGGTAC
>CAKQMM010000209.1 GCA_934254755.1 uncultured Clostridia bacterium | reverse complement strand
TGACAACCGCCGACTACGACAAACAAGGTCTTAAAATGGCGTTTTATAGAAAACTTGACCATTTAAGCCAGCTTCAAGCGGTTTCGGGTATGGATGCGCTTAACGACGGCGCGTATACGGTCAGCGACGAAAACGCCTTTAACATAGGTATGATTATCGGCACTTCGGAAGGCGCGCTCGGTCCGAGCCTTGATTTCCAGAGCATTATCGCCGAAAAAGGAAATGCGGGCGGCAGCGCGTTCAAGTTCCCCAACACCGTTTACAACGCGGCGGGCGGATATTTATCGATCTGCTCCGGCATAAAGGGTTATAACGTTACCGTTACGAACGGCGCGCAATCGGGGCTTCAATCTGCGGCTTACGCGATGCAGGTTATAAGAAACGGCGTCGAAGACGCGATGATTGCGACCGGCACCGACGAAAACAGCGCGATTATATCCGAAATTTATCATATTTTAGGCGTTGCGGCGGACGAAAGGACAAACCCCTACGACGGCAAAGATAAATTCTCGCTTTCGGGCGGAAGCATATCTAACCTTATCGAAACGAAAGAGTCTGCAATTAAACGCGGCGCGACCGTTTACGCGAAAGTTACGGGATACGGCATGGCGCACGCAAGCGTTGACTTCGGCACCGTTGACGGCTCTATTGTAGGTTTAGAAGACGCTATAAGCGAGGCCCTTAGCGACGCGAACGTACAATCTGCCGATATAAGCGCGGTTATAGGTTTTGCAAACGGCTTAAAAGTTATTGACGATATAGAAATAAACGGGCTTAAAAAATTCTTTGATTTAGAAAAAACGCCCGTTATAACCGTTAAAAAGCGCATGGGCGAAGCCCGCGCGGCTTCTGCGGCGCTCGCTCTATCCCACGCCGCTCTTATGCTTCACGGCGATATCGCCGCGGAAAAAGACGCTTACGTTTTCGTGAACGGCAAACCCGAACAAACGGAAGTTAAAAGCGCAAATCTTAATAAAATACTCGTCGTGTCGTACGCGGTCGGCGGGTCTTATACGGCAATCGTCGTAGAAAAACAGGAGAGTTAAATGAAAGTTGCCATAGTTACGGGTTCGTCACGCGGGATAGGCAAAGCCTGCGCGATAAGGCTCGCAAAAGACGGCTTCACCGTCGTAATAAACTATTCGCACAGCGAAAACGAAGCGAAAAACGTCCTTAAAGAAATAGAATCGTTCGGCGGAAACGGCATGATTTACCGTGCAGACGTATCTAACCTTGACGAAGTTAATGCTATGATGCGCGACGTTTCAAAAACCTACGGACAAATTGACGTGCTCGTGAACAACGCGGGCATCGTTCGCGACGAATATCTTTTGATGCTTAACCCCGAAACGCTCGATAAATGCTTCGATTTAAACGTTAAAGGTTACTTTTACTGCGCTCAGCAGGCGGTGCTTAAAATGTTCCGCAAAAAAAGCGGCGTCGTTATAAACATGTCGTCGGTAAGCGGAATTTTAGCGTTAGCAGGTCAAAGCGTTTACAGCGCGACGAAAGGCGCGGTCAACTCTTTAACGCAAACGATGGCTAAAGAACTTGCCCCCTACGGCATCCGCGTGAACGCCGTTGCGCCCGGGTTTATAGAAACGGAAATGTTAAACGCATTAAGCGACGAAAAAAAACAGGAATATTTAAACGCTATCCCTATGCACAGGCTCGGCACGGTTGAAGACGTGGCAAACGTAGTTTCGATGCTCGCGTCGGACGCGGCAAGCTACATTACGGGTCAGATTATAACCGTTGACGGGGGTATTTCGCTATGATGAACATTTACGGCGTAAACAAATACATTAAACAACGCCCGCCCTTTCAGATGATTGAAAAGGTTTTGGAAGTTACCCCGAACGAGTCGGCGGTAGGCGTTAAAACGGTTGCCATAAACGAACCGTGGTTTCAGGGGCACTTCCCCGACTCGCCTATTCTTCCGGGCGTACTGATAATCGAAAGTTGCGCGCAGCTTTGCTCTATCGTAACGGAAACGTATAGAGCGTCTGTCGGCGAACTGTACGTTTTGCTGAAAGTCGATAACTTCAAGTTCTTAAAACCGATTATCCCGGGCGACGTTATGACCGTCTCGGTCAAGAAAAAAAGCGGCGCGGGACCCCTTTTTACGTACGAAGCGGTGGTTACCGTAGACGGCGAAATAAGGAGTAAAGGCTCGCTTTCCTTCACCGCTATCCCCGACGTTAAAGACAGCGAAAATTAAAGATAAATAAAAGGATATTATGGCTAAAATTGCATTTTTGTTTGCGGGTCAAGGCGCGCAAACTGTCGGAATGGGTAAAGATTTATACGAAACTTTCCCTGCGGCCAAAAGCGTTTTCGACGCGGGCGAGAAAATTTTGAACGGCGTTACGGATATTTGTTTCAACGCCGAAAAAGAAGTATTGAACCAAACCGAAAACACCCAGCCCTGCTTATTTTTAACCGATCTGGCGATTGCGGATACTTTGCTTGCCGCAGGGGTTGTTCCCGACGCGGTAGCGGGCTTCTCGCTCGGCGAAATACCCGCGCTTTCGTTTGCGGGCGTTATGAGCTTTGAAGACGCGTTTAAATTCGTAGTCGTGCGCGGCAAAACCATGGCGGAAGCCTCAAAAAAGCACCCCGGCGCAATGGTCGCCGCGCTGAAACTCGACGCTAAAACGGTTGAAGAAACCGCCGCTGAATTCAGCGAAATGTGGCCTGTCAACTATAACTGTCCGGGGCAAATCGTCTGCGCAGGGAAGTCCGAACAAGCGGACGAGTTTGCAGAAGCGATTAAACTTGCGGGCGGCAGAGCCGTAAAACTGCCCGTCAGCGGCGCATTCCACACAACTTATATGGAAAGCGTTAAGCCCGTTTTAGAAAAAACGCTTAACGAACTTAGCGTAAACGCGCCGATAACGACTATATACGCAAACCGCACCGCTTTACCTTACTCAAACGATAAAAGCGAAATTATATCTACCCTTTCGTCGCAGGTTTGTAACCCCGTAAAGTGGGAACAAACGATTAAAAACCTACGGAATAGCGGCGTTGATACGTTTATAGAAGTAGGCGCGGGTCAGACGCTTACGAGC
>CAKQMM010000208.1 GCA_934254755.1 uncultured Clostridia bacterium | reverse complement strand
GTATACTTATGGTATCTCGACCACCAGTTGCCGAGAGAGTATCTCGGAACCATAGGCGCATTGCCGCAAATTAAGTAAATGGCTTTAACAGCCGCTTCGTAGTCGTAACCGTAAGCAAACACGTATAAATCGAGTTGCTCGGGGCGGCGAACTTTAACCATTCCGTCATCCGCAAGAATTAAACTTTTTTTATCGTCGTAAACGGCAACGCCCGTTTTAGAGCAGACGCCTTCCCCTTTGGGGACGATTTTAGAGTGATTTTTATCATCCCACACATATCTGTTGCCGTTGCGCCCGTCAAGTGTCCTGTACGTGCCGTAAAGGTTGCCGCTGTTGTTGAGTTTAGCGGTTCTTCCGTCGTCTAAAACGGCGTAACTGTCGCTGAACTTATCGCCGTTTAAATATAAGGAAGCGCGCGGGGTTTTAACGGTTAAAATATTGCCGACCACTTCATAAGTATAATCGTTCGCGGGCATATCTCTGAACCAGACGCTTTGGGTGGCACCGTCTTCAAAAAGCTTTTTATTGTCTTTTTCGATTCTGAAAAGCCTGTCCGTTAAAACGGTTACGCGATAGTTTTTAAATTTAATTACGTTTTTCTCGTTCGCCTTAGGCGAAGTTTTTGCAATTAAGTGACTGTCTAACATTTATTCTCCCAAACCTCGGCTGTTTTTGTGCGGCGGTGCCCCTTTGCGGGCGTTTTACCGCGCCGAGCCTATTATAATTTAATTTTAGCATATATTTTAACTTTTTGTTCACGAATGTTGTATATTTTATAATAGATATTGCGGTTTTTGGTTTTTAAAAATACGTTTTTAGCGACTTAAAAAAATCTGTTTTTATTTTTTTGAAAATATTCGCATAAAAAACTTGAATTTTTTAAAATTTGTGATATAATAAATAAGCAATTTAGAAAGTTGCGGCTTAATTAGCGCATATAATTAAATATATATGCTACTGTGGCTCAGCCGGTAGAGCAGCTGATTCGTAATCAGCAGGTCGACAGTTCGAATCTGTTCAGTAGCTCCATAAAATAATCTCAACCGAAACGGGTTGAGATTATTTTTATAATACAAGAAGTTAAAAACTTGCTTGCAAGGGTTTTTAACTTCGCCGTATTTCAAACAAAGAAGAGCAAAAACGCAAGTTTTTGCGAAAAACCCGTCAGGGTTTTAAAAGTTTTTATCGTAAGACAAAAACTTTACTTCTTATAGTTTATAATAACGGATGTTTTATCTGAAAGCGCGCGAAGCGCATTTTCAAGGAAAACAGATGTTTTTTCAAACTAAGAAGGCAAAAACGCAAGTTTTTGCGAAAAACCCGTCAGGGTTTTAAAAGTTTTTATCGTAAGACAAAAACTTTACTTCTTATAGTTTATAATAACGGATGTTTTATCTGAAAGCGCGCGAAGCGCATTTTCAAGGAAAACAGATGTTTTTTCAAACAAAAAAGAGCAAAAACGCAAGTTTTTGCGAAAAACCCGTCAGGGTTTTAAATCTTTTGCCGAACGGCAAAAGATTTACTTCTTATAGTTTATATCAGTCGAAGAATGACGCCGAATAGATTTGAACTGTAAATTACAAGTTTGTCATAAAATATTTAAATTTTGGAATAATCGTGATATTATTATTTTGATGAATTCGTTCAGACAAATCAATCTATATCTATAAATATAGGTGTTTCAATATGAAAATATTTGACGAAATTAAAGAAAGCCTTTTAAATCTTTTTGAAAGCGAATTTGGAACTTATTCAACTTCATCTAATTGGCTTGAATATCGACTTGGCTCAACAAAAACACATTGTATTATATGCTTTATGAGAAATTTTAAAGTATATCCTTTTGACGAACAACCAAATATTCCCGAACATCCTAACTGCGCATGTTCATTATCCCCTTTAAGAAAAATCTTAGTTGGTCAAGCTACCAAGCAAGGTTCTAATGGTGCTGATTATAGTTTGTATTATTATAAAACTTTGCCCAGTTGTTATATTACAAAATCACAAGCGATACAAATGGGTTGGAAACCAATCAAAGGTAATTTAGATACGGTTGCTAAAGGAAAAATGATAGGTGGAGATATATTTAAAAATCGAGAAAATAAATTACCATCTGCGCCAAATAGAATTTGGTATGAATGTGATATTGATTACAATGGCGGATATCGAAATAATACAAGACTCATTTATTCTAACGATGGCCTAATATTTAAAACGGACGACCACTACACTCGATATATCGTCGTAGAATTATAAAGGAAATTAAAAAAGCATATGAAAACTTACGAATTTAACAGAAAAGACTTTAATTGGGCGGAAGAATATTACGACTTAATTGCCGAGAAAATGAGTTTACCGAAAGGTTCTGTAAACAATGCCGACGCGCTTTACGATACGCTGACCGGGTTTTTAGAAACGCCCTGCGAAATAATTTTGACCGGGTTTAACAAACCCGAAAACGAATATAACGGATATGTAATTAACCTTATTAACGGCTGTTTTATCGACGCCGAAAAAGACTACCCTGACCGTTTTAAAGTAATTTTTAAACCTTAAAACCGCAAAAGCACAAAAGCGGCGGCGCGTTCTCTTTCTTTGGCGTTTATAATGCCGTCAATAGCGATTGCGCATTCGCCGATAACCGAAACCACAATGCTTTCGTTAAAAAAGTCAATCGGTTTTTCTCCGACGAAAATGCCTATTGCCCCATTTTTTTTGCCGTTTTTGCATATCGGGAAAAACTCATATTCGCTGTTCGGATAGATATTTGTTCCTTTTCCCGCTTTTACGTTGTTTTTCGTTACTTGCCAAGCGATTTGTTCGCAGTCGGGCGATATTTCGGCGTCGGAGCTTTCAGTCTGCGAAGTATGAACTTTTTGAGCCTTTTTAAGGCGGTCAGATGTCAAAGCATTTCCGCATTGCTTTGTATTCCCCAAGAACTAAAAGCGTTTCGTCTGCAGAGAGAACCGTGTCGGCGGTAACAACCGCATTGATTTTTCCGTTTTTCTTTGTGGCGATGATATTTACGTTGTATTTTCTGCGAATATCGATTTCCACAACGGATTTTCCCACCCATGCCGACGGAACGGA
>CAKQMM010000207.1 GCA_934254755.1 uncultured Clostridia bacterium | reverse complement strand
TATAATTACGGCGGTAACAATCGTCAAAGCAATAGATATGATTATGGTAGTTATCATCCACCCCTTGTACGTACCCCAAAACGAGTCGTAATTTACCGACCACGAAACGAAATTGATTTCGTCCGCTTTACCCGACACGGTTATCTTAAACGTTCCGCTTTTTTCTTTTCCGTGCTTTAAGCCTACGTCGAACTTATACGGTTTTAACGAAACAACGTTTCCATCGTTGCAAATATCAAAAGTAATTTCAAAATTTTTTATATTAAAAACAGTATTATTTTTAATAACCGCATAGTATACGACCGTCGTCTCGTTTTTAGCAGAATCGTAAACAAACTTAGCGTCGGAAAAATAACCCGAATTAAAATAAGACTCTTTTTTATCCGTAGTCTGACACGCAGTAAGTAAATTCAAACAAACCGCGCACCCCAAAACAACGACCGATAGACTTAAAATTTTTTTCGCTTTATCTAATATTTTTAAGTTAATCTTCATACAACTATCCTTCATTCGCCCTACAACGAATATAACATCTTGTCGTTTGCTTTAAGGGTTATTCTGTTCGACATCGAAATCGTTGCCTGTAACATCGTTCCGTCGTCAAGTTTGCACGACATAACTATCGGAGTGAATGATATTAAAGTATTATGTTCGTCACACTTTACTCCGTTCGCTTTTATGTAATGATTGCAAAAGCCGGCATACACCAATATAGAATTACCTCTAAACATATACGTTTTACAATGCAAACATAAAGCGCAGACAAAAATTGCAAAAATTATAATATCAACAAACGGCAAAATGTACACGAGTGCCAAAAACACCAGACCATCTCCGTCGCCATATATTAAATCGTTATAAGCGGAACTTAAAACGCATATCGTCAGCACGATACTTGCGGCGGTTATTAAAAACCAAATCAGCCTGTTATAAAATATAAATTTTTGTTCTTGTTCCATATTTTATCCTCCTTTTTTAACCTACTATGGTCGGGCGAGGCGTTGAGCCGCCGCCGTTTTTCAAGTCGATTTTATTGTTTACGGCGTCATTCGCTTCGCATATTAAATTCATAATCCGATTTAATTTGTTTTCAAGCGTTGATATCTTCTTATCATACGGTTCGCTTTCGTCGCAAAAATCTTTAATAAAAAAATAATGATTTATATCGTTCCTTTCTTTGATGATTTTTGCAAGGTCGTCAAACTCTTCACTCGTGAAACAGTTTTCCTTTTTTAATTTTCCGTTCAGCACGTTAAGAGACGAAGTATTTAAATTTTTAACGTTCAGGCAATATAATTCCGCCAAGTTTTTAAAATCTTTTTCCAACTCCTGCGCCGCTTTGATTATTCTGCCGACGGCATTAAACACGTCGTCGGGATAATTCTTAATGGTGAAAAATTGCACTTTTACCAATAAATTTTCTTTCATAAAATCTCCTTAAAAAAATAAAAAAGCGTGCTTCAGAAGAAACACGCCGAAAAACGTACTCTCCTGTTGCGACACATTACCTAAAAATAAGGCGAGAGTTTACGCTTTTACCTATAGACTTCTCCTTATAATCAGGCTATTAAAATGTGTCGCATAGTTATTATTGCATATTAAAAACAAAAAATCAAGTTTTTTAAAGTCTTATAATCACGCATTTAAAAAACGTTTCTTGTCACGAACGGCAATTTACCTTTAAAACCGCCGCAACATAAAAGCGGGCGCATATTAAGCCCGCTTCATCAGGAATATTATTATTTTAAAGAGTAAAAATAGCACGGTTTAACACCGTGCTACAATTATTCCGAATACGTTCGACTCGATTATATATTGCGGGTTCGAACGTTGCTTTCTTTGGTGGGGAGGGGTGGATTCGCTCCGCTTCGCTATTCAAGTAAACTCTTCGCATATAGCGGTCAGGCTCCTTCCTCACTCACCGTGAACGGACGCGTTAAAACTTTTCGTTTGCGCTCGCTATATTGCCCGTATTCACCACTTTGTTTTCGTAAGGAATGAAATAACTTCTTGCTTTCAAGCGGTTTTGCTGTAATATTTCGTTATTAAGGTGATTATTAAAATCGAATTGCATTTTTACGTGTTTTAGCAGAAAAGATGTTTATTTCAGACGGTATATTGCCACTTCATGCACGCTATCCGAAGGGAACGCCAACACGGACTCTCGTTTTAAGTATACCTTCAACCGTGTTTTTTCTATTTTTCCGTTAGTGCCGCCAAGCACCGATACAAGCGGTTCTTTGCCGTCCGAAGAAAAATCAAGCCGTCTCTGTTCAAGGGAATCACAATCAAACGAATACGAAAATTCGGCGCAATAGAACCCGTCCTCCGGCACTTGCAACGTAACTTTTCTAAGTTGTTTGCCACGATAAATATGCACGTCGTCTTTCGTAGATTCTTCAAACGGCACTCCGTCGAGAGAAACGCGGCACACAAGTTTTGTCGCCTTGGATAAATCATCGAAATCGGTAACTCTACCGGATTTGAAAGCAAGAGTGTTCATTGAGAATTGCAATATATTCTTCACGCATCTTTGCAATTCTCCAACCGTCAGAAACCCTGTTTTCAATGATTCCGAAAGGTTATCTCCATACGTCGTAGCGTCGGGAACAACCATATACACATCGTTTTGTGCTTTTACCATTTCCGCAAGATTTTTTCCGTCGTGACTCGTGCGCGCCTTGTTGTCAATCTGCGGCCACCAATCCGACATCACCATACCGTCGTAACCCCATTCTTCGCGCAAAATCGAAGTGGTGAGGTCGTAACTTCCTGCGGCAGAAATGCCGTTAATGCGATTATACGAAGTCATTATCGCTCGTACATACCCGCTTTTTACCGCCAATTCAAACACTTTAAGGTATATTTCTCTTAGCGCGCGTTCCGATAAAACCTCGTTTTCGGCGGACCGGTTGGTTTCCTGCGAATTCACGGCAAAATGCTTAATCGTTGCAAAAACGCCCTTTTTAGTGAATCGTTCCGCAAACTTTGCCGCAAAAGTGCCTGCAAGATAAGGATCTTCCGAATAATATTCAAAACTTCTGCCACAAAGCGGATAGCGATGTAAATTAACGCCGGGTGCTAAAATTACATCTACGC
>CAKQMM010000206.1 GCA_934254755.1 uncultured Clostridia bacterium | reverse complement strand
GCATAAACACGCCCGCCCACGGCCGAACGGTGACGCCCGTAGTAAGTTTCGAGCAAGTAAGCGTTATAGTTTTTGTTTTAAGCGGGTCGCCCATAGCGTTTATTACGGGCGCAAGCGCGTTTATGCCTATGCCCGCCTTAACCCCCGCGCATACGATAATTTTATAGTCGGAAAAAAACGAGTTTTGTTTTTGCGTTAAAAGGTTGCGCATGGCGTAGCAACTTGCAACGTTCGGTAAAAACCACAGCGTGTGCGACAAAACGTTTAACAGCGTTACGTCCGAAAACGGCATCGGCGGCCGCTCTGCGCCGAGCTTTAACCCGTCGACGGGCATGTAACTTCCCTGTATCATTTTAAGCCACTTCTGAACGTCGTCCTCATACGCGAACCGCGCGCTTTCTACCGCTTTGTTTTCGGGCACCGTCGCGCGGAAAAATTCGTTTATATCGAACTCGTCGTAACCTTCGTTTACGGCAACGTTGGCGGTTATGCTGTCGGGCACTTTGTAGGTGAGCATAACCATTTTGGGGAGCGCGGCGTAAGGGTTTTCGCCGTCGCCGCTAAAACTTTCTTTGGCGGCTTGCTCGTCAGAGTACGTCCAGTTGAAAACCTGGTCTTCTAAAAATTCGCCCGAATTAAGCGCGCGGAAAGGGGTGCCCGAAAGATATAAATAACTGCCTGCCGTTATAGGCAAAAAACTTTCGTTTATGGCGTTGCCCGCTTCTTCGCGCTGATATTTTTCTATATCGAAGTCGTCCGCTTCGTCGTCGAACTTTTCAAAAAGATTTTTAGCGTTTGCCCGCCACGCGCCGAAGTGATATTCGTCAAAAACGATAATATCCCAGTTTGTGGTATGTATAAACTCGTTTTTTGCTTTTATGCCGCCCAAGTCGTTAGTGCCGAGCAAGTCCTGAAACGAACCGAAAACGACGATAGGCTTATTTTTATCGCACGCGTTAAACTGCCCGTCGAGTTTTTGCGCGTCGTACTTTGCTTCTTTGTTGGAAACGAATTGCCAACCCGCAAAATCTACGTGACGGGTTATATCTTCCTGCCACGCCGCTTCGACCGCCGGCTTGAAAGTTAAAATAAGTATTTTTTTATAGTTTAAACTTTTGCAGAGTTCATAGGTCGCAAAAGTCTTGCCGAAGCGCATCTTTGCGTTCCACAAAAACTTCGGCGGACGAGCGGGATCGTCGATTTTTGATTGCAAAAAGTATTCTTTCGTCATTTCGACGGCTTTTTGCTGTTCGGCGCGCATTTTAAAATTCAAAGTGCGGCTGTACTCGAACCGAGTTTCGGTGCGCAATTCTTCAATCGCGGTAAGCGCGTCTTCTGCGGTGCAGTTGTACCACTCGTTTTTGTCCGCGCCCGCGTTTAATTGCTTAAACCCTTTGCGGGCAAGCAACTTGTGCACGTCTTTATCGGTAAAACAAGTGCCGTCGGGGCGCATTGCGGATTTTTTGAACAGTATTTTAAACCCGATTGCGGCGGTGTGAAGTTGCTCGCGTATGCGCTGTTCGGCGTCTTTACGGTCGGTGTAGCCGATTTTAATATATCCGTCGTGGTCTTTAAGGTTTGGCAACACATAGCCGTAAACGGTAGGCGCCACTTCCAGGCGATTATGTAAAATTGCGGAAAGACTAATGTTATTCGCCATTTTTTACTCCATAGTTTTTGTTTTATCGAAATCTTCGCTTGCTTTAACGTTGCGCTACGCCCTTGCCCCACTTGTTAAAGGGGGGTGTTTTCGCATTTTGCGAAAACGGGGGGATTGGCTGAGTTATATATTTAAAATAGCCAATCCTTCCGTCAAAACCTAAACGGTTTTGCCACCTTCCTTTAACAAGGACGGCTTTTGTATCATTATCACTTAAATTTATAACTTTAACAACCCTTGCAACACTTGTTAAATAGGGGATAACGCGCGGTTACTCCATGGGTTTAATCATACTTTCGATAAAGTTAATTTCTTCTTGCGATAAATCGTACTTTTTATACAACTCTTCGTCCGTCCACGGCTTTGAAAAATCTTGCATGGGAACAAATTGATATACCCCACGCGGACCGTTTTGTGTTTTCTTTTTTATACTTACAAGGTAGCGGAAAAATCTTGTTTTTATATACGAGATTATATTTTCACATTCTTGCTTCGTAAAATTATGCATTTCAGGGTCGTACCCTATCACTAAATACGTTTGAGAACACACGCTGTTCGGTTCGCCATAGAACGGCATACCTAATATTTGCGAATCAGTTCCGCTTCCCCCGGCAGCAGGGATATATACTTTGTTTAAGTCTTTTGTAGTTTGATTTTTAACTAAGTCAGACGACTTTATCCACCCAAACGGAATATCGTTAAACGCTTTACTAATGTAGTACTTGATATTATAAATCTCGTCTTTTTCAGTTTTATATCCTTTCCAGTTAGACGTTAGCAATTCACTATTATCAAAAAAATGTTTAGGGCTAACTAAACCAGAAAAGTTCGTATCTGGCTCTAAAAAGTACTCCCCGTCAACCTTTTTTATTTTTTCTATTATTGAATATGACTGGGGATCTCTTATAACAATATTTGCTCTTGCAGAGTTCAAATAATCAAACCTTTCCTGAATAGTCTTACCGTCACTACAATGGTAATAGTATTTACACTTACCGATATAATCCCTGTTCCATAAAAAATAACTAACTCCGCCTTTTATATCCATACCGGGAAAGCATTCGTTAGCATTGGGAAAATCATGCAATATCTCAATATGATTGCTATTTATCATTGTTTCTACCCAGTCATCGGATATTCCTTGCGCAGTTTTTGTCATCCATCGACTTGGCGTAATAACAATGTAATATCTTGATTGTAGTCGCAACCCTTTCGTTATAAATTGATCGTAAATTGATCTCGCATTGGCACTATTAGTTCCTTCAATACCAAAAGACAAATGATATGGCGGGTTGGATATAATTAAGTCAAACTTCATATTGAAAATGCTCTCCGGACTATCTGTGTGTATAAATTCATAAGCGTGCGTTTCTTTTCCTTCGTCACGCTTCCATTGCGCTTCGCTCGCGCCGCAAAACTTACATTTTCCGCCTACCCACTCGTGGCT
>CAKQMM010000205.1 GCA_934254755.1 uncultured Clostridia bacterium | reverse complement strand
GGGTCGGACACCAAACAAACGTCATCCCTGCCGACTATGCGCTTTATTTCATCAACGCCTTCTTTTTCGCGCAACGATATTTTATAAAAATCTTTAATTTGATTATAAAAAAACACTTCATCATCGGGATTGATGCAATTTTTCCCGATACTTGCGGCATAAGAAACGCACTTATTCTTATTTTCAACAAAATCAAGAGTATACGCCTTTGTAAAGTCATCGCAAGACGTGTTCCAAATCTGATCGCTTCCGCAAATAAACAAGTCGTAATTATCGTTCTCTGCCGAAATATCCGATATGTTAACGTATTCTTTAGTTAAAGGTAATTCGTTTTTTATAAATTCGTCAAACTTTTTTTTGCGAGCATTAATACTTTTAAAGTGTAATAAAGTTTGAAAATTTCTGGCTATGCTCATAATCCCGCCGAAGCGTTCAAACGTGTTATATAATTCGTCTTGCTTTTTGCTGTGATAATCGATAATGCGCGCTTTTGCACCCAAATTATTCAGATATTTAGCTAGCGCATACGCCTGCAAAACAGAACCGTAATTGTTAGACCTATGATACGTTATAATCGCTATTTTTTTATCTTTTAAAATATTAAATTCGGCATTTTTTAAACGTTCAAGGTTTTCCATATCTCTTTAAAATTTCCGTTCAAATAATCCTGCTTTTTTATCGACTTTGCAATTTTAATCGCCTTTTTAAATTCCGCGGGGTTTTGCTTCTTTATTTTCCGCTCCATGAGCCTGAAAAAGTTGCAATAGTTTATCATAAAGCGCGACAATATTCCCGCCTTATGCTTATACGCAAGGTAACGCCTATGCACGGTATACATAACCGTCGCTTTAAAACTCGGCGTTCTATACTCGCGGCTTACAAGGTGCTTAACTTTTACTTGAGGAGTTAATATGCACTTTAACCCTTCCGCTTTTGATTTTTTATAGTAAGTATAACTATAATCTAAATCTTCGGCGTAAGCGTAACTTACTAAATTTTCATCCCAACAAATATCCCACTTTTCGGCAAGAGACTTTTTTATCGCAAAAAAATAACCCATTGCCCACTCGGTCGGCGTTTCTTTTGAAATAACGTCGGGATATCTTCCGAGCATGGACTTAGCGACGTGCCCCCTTTTCCGTTTAAAAAAAGACTTGGTGCCGAGCAGGTACCCAATCTTGCCCGACCTTTCGGGCGCGTTCGTATCTATCCCCGCAATCATAGAAACGTCACCGCGACTTAAAATGTTGTAAACGTTTTTAACAGTGTTATTCTCAACAAAAATATCGTCGTCCGAACAAATTATATTGTCAAAGCTTGCCGCCTTAAACGCCGTATTTCTCGCTTTTGTCAAAGACGAAACTTCTTGATAAATGTAAACGCATTTTACTTTATCGCCGAAACCTTCAACCGCTTTTTTCACTTCCGCTCTGACCGCTTCGTCCGCGCTTTGGTCGACGACTATCACTTCCGCAGGGTAAAACTCTTTACTGAAATAACTTTTAAGCGTTGCTTCAAGCGTTTCGGGGCGGTTCATCGTGGGAATCAATAGGGATATATTAACCTTGCCCATCTTTCAAACTCTCCTTTTTAAAAACTGCGTAAGGTATGCTGAAAATGAACCATATAAAGTATTTGCCTGTAAACTCGCCCTGAAGCCCCGCCAAAAATATCGCCGCGATCGATATGAAAAACATAAGCGCAAACCTATTCAGATCAAAACGCTTAATAAATACGGTTTTAATCGCCTTAACCGCGTAAACGATAAAGAATATCGTGCCGATAATTCCGTACCCCGATAAAATACTCGGGAAAAACAACGCGCCGTTTACTATCGTCGTATGCGCTCTTTCATAAAAGTCCATAGCGTCGTCCCAAGGAATCATTCCGTTATATTTTTCAACCCCGAGTAAAGTTCCGCCATACACAAAATATTCAAGATTAAACTTGCCGCACACGTCGATAAACGCTTTAAGGGCAGACATTTCGATATCCTGCAAACGCTTTAACTCGCCGTCGGTATAATATTCCCGCCATTTTTCTTTCATACTCGCCTTCACTATTTTATTCTTACGTGTTTAAGCGGTTTATCAGCGTGAAAACCTATGCTTAATTATTCCGCTAAGCCCGCCCGATTTAACAATAACAAACGCAACGAACATATTAGCGCAAAAATACGCAAAAGTAGACATCATATCTCCGCGGCAAGCAAATAAAAAGTAAGGGACGACGTAAAAATAGATTAAATTTATAAACGAAAAGCTCGTTTTATCTCCATACCAATAGGTGTTGTCCGTTCTGTTTACGATATATCCTAAAAAAACCGCTAATAATATAATTCCGGGTACGCCGAAATTAACGTAAGCTTCGCTTATGTACGGGCAAGACACGTTGCTGAATTGCCAGCCGAGCGTTTGCGCTATATATGCCCCCGTTCCGACTGGTTTTGTCGGCCAGAATTGCCGCGGCACGAAAAACAATAACGCTCCGAGCAACTGATACCCGTAAGAATATCCTGCATAATCGACTAACCGCGTCGCAGCGATTATCATTTGATAAGCGTCGTAATTCCCGCTAACGAAATAGTCGGTCATATTTGATATTTGATTTTTAATATCCGTAAACGAAACTTCAGAAAAAGATTTATGTCGATATAGGCCCAAAACGGGGAATAATACGACCATTCCTAACAACAATATTACGATAATTCTGTGCTTTTTCCGTAAAGACGGGAATAACGTTAAACACAAACAGCAATAAATCGACCCCGCCGCATAGCGCGACATCGCGGTCGGAAAACAAGAAAGCAAAAGACAAGCAATGCTAACGATGATATATATTTTACTTCGCTTCGTATTTTTCGTCCAATTTATGACGAATATAGCCCCGAAAGTTACCAAAGCGGCTAAGCAATGGTTTATCAATAACCCGAGAGATTGCGT
The DNA here is from genome assembly GCA_934254755.1 of uncultured Clostridia bacterium. Lineage (GTDB taxonomy): Bacteria > Bacillota > Clostridia > Christensenellales > Borkfalkiaceae > HGM11412. Next base: position 216 of record CAKQMM010000205.1, on the reverse strand, counting down.
TTCTGTTTCGACTAAAGATTTCCTACCGAAATCAAAGCCGTTTTTACGGATATAATTTAACGCGATAATCATAAGCGCAAGCAGCACGAGAAAAACGTACTTAGCCGAAACCGAACCGTATGAGTACTGCTTTGCTTTAAACGTTTTCCCCGCCGACAAAAGCACCCCTACGTTATAGAAAACGAGCCACACGAATATGAAAACGTTAGCCCGCAC
>CAKQMM010000204.1 GCA_934254755.1 uncultured Clostridia bacterium | reverse complement strand
CCCTATCAGCGACCCATCAACACGGTTTTCCAGCGTTACGCGCTTTTCCCGCACCTTAACGTTTACGAAAACATCGCTTACGGCTTAAAACTTAAAAGGGTAAAAGCTACATATAAAGATAAAAACGGCAAAGTAGTCGAAAAGGTTGAAAAACTTACCAAAAAAGAAATTGACGAAAAGGTGAGCAAAGCCCTTAAAATGGTTGACCTCGAAGAGTTTGAAAAGCGCAGCGTAACGACCCTTTCGGGCGGTCAGCAACAGCGTATAGCGATTGCGCGCGCGATAGTAAACGAGCCTGAAATTCTGCTTCTCGACGAACCTTTGGGCGCGCTTGACCTTAAAATGCGCAAGGACATGCAGATAGAGCTTAAAGAAATGCACAGAAAGCTCGGCATAACCTTTATTTACGTCACGCACGACCAGGAAGAAGCGTTGACGATGAGCGACACCGTCGTCGTTATGAAGGACGGCAAAATTCAGCAAATCGGCACGCCGCAGGATATTTATAACGAGCCGAAGAACGCCTTCGTTGCAGACTTTATCGGCGAAAGCAACATTATGAGCGGCACCATGGTCGGCAAAAAGAAGGTAAGATTCGTAAACAAAGTTTTCGACTGCGTGGACGACTTCGAGCTTAACGAAAAGGTTGACGTCGTTGTCCGCCCCGAAGATATAGAAATAGTCCCCGACGGGGAAGGTATGCTTAAAGGCAAAATCGCTTCTTCCATATTTAAAGGGGTGCACTACGAAATGACGGTTATGGTCGGCAAGACCGAAATCGTCGTGCAAAGCACCGTCGAGCACAAAAAGGGCGAGACCGTTTCGCTCAAAATCGTGCCTGAAAACATTCACATAATGCACAAAGAGTTCGTTTCTAACGTCTACGACGGGTATATTACGAAGGACAACAAAGTGCGCTTTGCGGACGGCGAATTCGAGTGTGACGTTACGACTTTATACGAAGGCTCTCACCTTGACGAAGAGGGCTACCTAATCACCGCCGAAGGCGAAAAAATCGACCTTACCGACGTTGACGTTAAAGTCGAAGTCGGCTTAAAAGATATCGAAATTATCGATAACGACGTTGACGGCGATGCTTGCGGTTCGATTATATCGATAGTTTATAAGGGCGACCACTATCAGGTTATTATCCGCACCGACGAGGAGGAAGAAGACTTCGTGTGCGATACGGAATATTCGTGGAACGAGCACGACCGCGTATCCGTTAAAATACCCAAAGATAAAATCAAACTTACCCTTAAAGGGGAGGACGGGCGCAAATGAAAGGGCTTAAATTCTCGCGGAAGCAGTTGGGTATTCCGTACGCGCTGTTTTTGGCGTTGTTCGTGGTGCTGCCGCTTTTGTTAATTATAGTTTACGCGTTCACGAAAGAAGACCCTAACGGCGCGTTCACCTTATCCGGTACGAAAGTTTCGATAACGTTTGAAAATTTTATCGACTTTTTCGGCAAAAACTCTAATTTAAGGGTGCTGTTCATAAGCTTCGGCTTAGCTATAGTTACGACGGCGGCGTGTTTAATAATAGCGTACCCGCTCGCGTACATTTTAGCGCGCAGCAAAATGAATAAAAGCGGAGTGCTTCTTATTCTGTTTATCCTTCCGATGTGGATAAACTTCGTTTTAAGAACCGCCGCTATGAAAGAACTGTTGTTTGCGATAGGCTTTTATCGCTCCAACAAATTAAGCTTTTTAAACACCGTTATAGGTATGGTTTACGACTATCTGCCGTTCGTAATACTCCCCCTTTATACGGTGATGATAAAACTCGATAACAGTTTGCTTGAAGCAAGCGCGGACTTGGGCGCGACCCCGTCAAGGACGTTTATGCGCGTCACTTTGCCGCTCACGATGCCCGGGGTGGTCAGCGCGATAACGATGGTGTTATTGCCGTCCACCACTTCTTACGTAATAAGCGATACGCTCGGCAACGGCAACGTAACGATTATCGGCAAGGTTATCGAATCGCAGTTTTCAACTATGTTTAACTGGCACGCGGGTTCGGCGATAGCGATGGTTTTACTCGTTATTATATTTGTAACGATGCTTATAACCAACAAATTTTCCGACGACGCGAACACGCAGACGAGAGGTGGCGGCTTATGGTAAAAAGAATATTGCGCGACGCATACGTTTATCTTATTCTGCTCGTTTTATACGCGCCGATACTTTTGCTCGTCGTGTACAGTTTCAATATGTCCAAAGAAATCGGCATCTGGTCGAAAGAGTGGGGCTTTTCGCTTTACGTTGATTTGTTTAAAAACGAAGACGTTATGCGCACCGTTTTAAACACCTTCGTTTTGTCGATAGGCGCGTCCGTTTTGTCAACTATTTTAGGGACTATCGGCGCGATAGGAATGTTTTACTCTAAAAAGAAAACCCAGCGCGTTTTAAACGGCGTAACGCAGATACCCATTATAAACGCGGAAATAGTCACCGCTATATCGATAGCCCTTGTGTGCACTATGTTTGCGTTCGGAAGAAGCTACGCGTCGCTTGTTATAGGGCACGTCGTATTAACCTTCCCGTTCGTCGTTTTATCGGTTACGCCTAAGCTTAAACAAATGGACAACAACCTTTACGAAGCCGCGCTCGATTTAGGCGCAACGCCGACAAAGGCGCTGTTTACGGTCGTTATTCCCGAAATTTTACCGGGTATTTTGTCGGGCTTTTTGCTTGCGATAAACTTATCGCTTGACGACTATATAATAACCACTTTCACAAAACCCGCAACGTTTTCGACCATATCGACCTACGTTTTCGACGCGTACGCAAGGGGCGGCAAAAGTTCGTCCGTACCGGTACTCCGCGCGCTTTCGACCATTATGTTCGTTGCAATGATTTTATACGTAGGCGTGCGCTACTTTATAGCTTCCAAAAAGGCTAAAAAGGGGGTGAACAGATGAAATTTTTTAAGGGCTTGGCGGTTTTGTTTGCCGCTATCATATCTGTTCTTCCGCTTGCGGCGTGCAAAAACTCCGACAAAAAGGACGGCGTTTTGTATTTGAACGTCTATAACTGCGAAGACTATATCGCCGACGACGAAGACTTCGATATGATCGAAGAGTTTGAAAAGTACTATAAAAAACAATTCGGCAAAACCGTAGTCGTAAATTATTCGACTTTCGGTACGCTCGAAAACATGTACAAC